>JADGPX010000197.1 GCA_017882215.1 Chitinophagaceae bacterium
CATTCCTCCATGATTACAATATTTTACCAATGCTTCATTGAAGGGCAAATTATGTTTCTCAAGCGCTTCTTTGTAACCCTGCAATCTTTCTTTTGTGATGGATAAATAAGGAGAGTTAGTGATGTGTGCTATCTTTTTAAATCCCTGGTAAATTAAATGTTCTGTAGCATGCAAAGCTCCCAGGCGGTTATCGGCGCAAACTTTATGTGTTTCGATCTCATCAGATATCCTGTCAAAAAAAACTATCGGAAATCCTTTTTCATGTAATTCTTTTAAATAAGAAAGATCAGTTGTTTCGCAGGAAAGAGAAATTAACAATCCGTCTACTGACCGGGATACAAGATGCTGCACATTTACTTTTTCTCTTTCCTGCGATTCGTGACTTTGAGTGAATATAACATGATAACCCCTGTTGTAAGCAATGGATTCAATACCATTGATCGCCTGTGAAAAAAAGGTATTTGCTATCTCACTTACTACCACACCAATTGCCCTGCTTCGTCTTTCTTTTAAACTAAGTGCAATAGGGTTGGGGCGGTAATTAATTTTCTCTGCATACTCTAAAACTAATTTTTTTGTTTCCGCACTTATTTCATGACTTCCCCTTAAAGCTCTTGATACTGTAGAAGTGGAAAAATTAAGTTCTTTGGCAATATCCTTGATGGTAACTGTATCAAATTTCATTGCAAAACAACAATCCCGTTTGTGTGAAATTGTCTATAAATGTATCAATTTTTCAGCAGGATGCTTAAGTTATAAAATTGCAAACGTTATCGGGAACGATTGCATAAAAATAGTTGGTTGACTTTAAATTTTCCTGAGATAATAAATGTAGCATTGTTATCCAATCCTATTGGAATCGCTCCATACCCTTTGTATTTTATTTTATTTTTTTAAACAGCTTTTTAAATGTTTTTTTTGTCTTATTAAGAATTAAACAATCACAGGTTCACACAAAATCAAAATTGCTATATGAAAAGTAAATTTTATTCTTTACTCATTCTTTTATTTTCTTTTATAACCTCAATGGCACAGCAAAGAACTGTCAGTGGCCAGGTTACCAGAGAAAATTCTACAGAAGCTTTACCTGGGGTAACTGTATCTGTTAAAGGTGCAAAAACTTCTACTGCAACAAACAATACAGGTAACTTTACAATTACAGTTCCGGGCAATGATGCTGTATTAGTGTTTACCAGTGTTGGTTATACAAGAAAGGAAGTAACAGTAGGCAGCAATACAAATCTTGGCGTAACATTAGTGGAAGATGCATCAACCTTAACTGATGTGGTGGTTATAGGTTATCAAACTGTACAAAGAAAAAATCTATCTTCTTCAGTTTCTTCTATCAGCGCCAAAGATTTAAAAGATATTCCGATTAATTCTGCAGCTGAAGCATTAAATGGAAGATTAGCCGGCGTTACGGCTACTACTTCAGAAGGTTCCCCGGATGCACAGATAAGAATAAGAGTTCGTGGAGGTTTGTCAATAACCGGGGATAATAATCCTTTATATATAATTGATGGAGTTCAGGTAGAGAATGGACTTAATACAATTTCTCCACAGGATATACAAACTATAGATGTATTAAAAGATGCCGCAGCTACAGCTATTTATGGAGCAAGAGGCGCTAATGGTGTTATTGTTATTACAACAAAAAGCGGTAAGCCCGGAAGGTTTATTGTTGCTTACAATGGTTATGTTGGTGTAAAAAATCTGGCCAAAGAACTGAAAGTTTTAAGTCCGTATGATTATGTAATTTATCAATCAGAAAGATCCAGGGGAAGTGGAACTTCTACTCCTAACGATAGTACAAACTTTCTAAGCAATTTTGGCACAACATGGGATACGTTAGCTAAATATAAAGACATAAGTCCTTTTGATTGGCAAAAAGCAGTTTTTGGAAATACCGTACTTACCACAACACAAAATATTTCGGCCTCCGGTGGTAACAATAAGATCACTTATAATTTGGGGTATACATATAACAATGAAAAAGCTATAGTACTAAATTCTAAGTTTCAGCGTCATCTGTTCAATGCAAAAGCAGATTATAAAGTAACAAAAAATTTAAAAATTGGCGTTGGAGCCAGGTATAATCACCAGGATATTTACGGTGCCGGTATTTCATCTGAATCGGGAAGTTCTTACAGCAGGTTACGTAATGCTGTAAAATACCGGCCTTTTCTTTCAAAGGGACTTGATCTCAATGCCCTCGATCCAATAGTTGATCCTAGTGTAGGAAATAATTTATTTCTAATAAATCCATTCTTATTAGCCAATGCTGAGTATCAAAAAAAATCAACAGATGCTTACAACGGAAATGCAACTTTATCATATAATATTACTAAAAACTTAAGTTTTAAATCAACATTTGGCTATGATGAAAACCATTTAATAAACAGGCTTTTCAGTGATTCCTTGAGCCCGTTGTCAATCATACAAGGTGGCAGGCTACCTATCGCGGAACTGGATACTACTGTTGCAAAAACAATTACAAATTCCAATGTATTAACCTGGTCAATAAAAAATTTAGGAGATAAGCACAGCCTGGATTTTTTAGTGGGAGAAGAAACATATGATTTACGAACTGAAACCCATAATGACCTTTTTAAAAGTTTTCCGTATTTAACTTCTCATGATGTTGCTTTTAAACAAACCAGCCTGGGCACTGCTTTTGCCAGCTATCCAAAACTTCGTAAAACACGATACACCAATCTTTCTTTCTTTGGCAGATTAAATTATTCTTACATGGATAAATATCTTTTCTCTGCTAATATCCGTGCTGATGGGGGATCAAAATTTGCTCCCGGTAAACAATGGGGATATTTTCCTGCGGGATCATTTGCATGGAGGGTTAAAAAAGAAAACTTTTTACAGGGTGTAAATTTCATCAGTGATCTTAAATTAAGAGCAGGGTTTGGTACAGTTGGAAATAACCGTATAGCTGATTATCTCTACATTCCTAATTTTATAAATGGAACATATTATTACGGGTTAAATAACCAACTTGTTAGCGCTTATTCTTCATCATCATTAGTAAATCCAGAGCTGCAATGGGAGTCTACAGTAAACCGCAATTATGGTATAGATCTAAGCCTCTTTAACAGCCGTATAAATATTAGTTTTGATATTTATAATAATAGCTCTAATCATTTATTGCTGAATGTTCCCATTGCCTCAACTTATGGATATACAACACAAATTCAAAATGTTGGAGAAACTTCTAATAAAGGTGTAGAGCTGCAGTTAAACGCAGCTATTGTAAAAACAAACAACTTTAGCTGGAGTGCTAATTTTAATATTTCACATAATAAGAACCGTATAATTGCTCTTGCACCTAATCAGCAACAATTTTTTCCTGGAGCAAGCTGGGGGGTTTCCGGTCAACCCACTGATTACATTATAAAAATTGGCCAATCGGTTGGCTCTATGTATGGTTTAGTAACAGATGGGTTTTATAAAGTAAGTGATTTTAATTATAATACGGCAACAAGTGTTTATACATTAAAATCCGGCGTACCGACAAACGTTGGTATTATAGGCACGGTGCAGCCTGGATCAATTAAATTCAAAGATTTAAATGCTGATGGCGTTGTTGATTTTAACAACGACAGGACTATTATTGGCGATCCTACTCCAAAATTTACCGGCGGATTAAATCAGCAATTCACATATAAAAACTGGGATGCAAGTATTTTTGTAAACTTCTCTTCTGGCAATGATGTTTATAATGCCAACAAAATTGAATTCACAAATGGATATTCCAATAATTCAAATATGCTTGCAATAATGGCCGGGCGATGGAAAGTAATAACTGAAACAGGCGCAACAGCACAATTTGTAACCTCAACAGGCCAGGTAACAGGCTTACCTCCTGATCAGCTTGCTGCCTTAAATGCAAATGCTACAATATGGCAACCGCTAAAAAGTACCGGCGCTTTTGTGCCAAGTTCATGGGCAATTGAGGATGGTTCATTTTTACGACTTAATAACGTGACCATTGGTTATACATTACCTGTAAAAAACTTAACTAAAATAAAGATGAGTAAGTTAAGATTTTATGTTACCGGTAGTAACCTTGCGATTATTACAAACTATACAGGATACGATCCTGAGGTTAGTGTAAGAAATAGTCAGCTTACACCTGGTCTTGATTATTCAGCTTATCCAAAAAGCCGCAGTTTTATTTTTGGAATAAATGCTACCTTCTAATTAATTTATAAATTTTTAAATATGAAACTCAAATATTTTAATAAAGTAATCATTCTAACTGTAGTGTCTGTGCTTTTACTGCTGGGCAGTTGTAAAAAATTTTTAGATCAAAGGCCTATTACAGATGCAAGCCCGGATTTTGTTTTTAGTGATGTTCCCGGCACTTTACAGGCATTAGCTGCAGTTTACAGCAGGCTCTCAGGCGACCAGGGATTTGGTAAAGTGTTAAGTCTTTACATGTCATTTGATGCAGATGAAGTGCAGAGCCCTACCGGCGCAGGGGTAGATGATAGAAGAGATCTTCCCCGCTATGCCGGAACGGCCAGTAATGCAGAAATTGCAAAGCCGTTTAATCAACTGTTCCAGGGTATAGAATATGCCAATATCTGCATTGCTAATATTCCTGAATCTCCGTTATATACAAACGGCACAGATCAGCAGAAAAAACAATTGCAAAGAATGTACGGAGAAGCTTTAACCCTGCGTGCTCAATTTTATTCTGAAGCAATAAAACTTTGGGGAGACTTGCCTACAGATTTTAGTCCTGCCTCTGCACTTGCATTAGGAAATCCCTTTCCTAAAAGGGTGGACAGGGATACATTATATAGTCAACTACTAAATGATTTAAAAATAGCTGAAGACCTTGTTCCTTGGCGTAACGAGCTTGCTGCAATTGGTGATCAGCCGGATGAAAGGATTACAAAAGGAGTAGTAAAAGGATTAAGGGCACGTATTGCTTTATTCAGAGGAGGCTATTCACTGCGCCAGGATGGAACTATAAAAAGAACATCTGATTATCTTACCTATTACCAGATAGCAAAAGATGAATGCAATGATATTATTAAATCAGGGCAGCATTCACTAAACCCAAGTTATAAATCCCTTTGGAAAGACCAGGTTTGTGCCCATGCAGTAGTTGATCCCAATGGTGAATTAATGTTCCAGGCCAGCGCTTATGGCGCAAGTTCTGACGAAGATACCAAGCTCGGATATTATGATGGCCCAAGCATGAATGCAAACGGCAACAGGAGTGTAAATCCAATACCAACATATTTCTATCTTTTTGATTCAACTGACTTAAGAAGAGATGTTACTATTGCACCTTATAATGTAACTACTAATGCAAGTAATGCTTTCATAAAAACGGGCCTTGCAATTACTGCGCTAAATACGGGCAAGTACAGAAGAGACTGGAATATGGCAATATCTTCAACAGATAAGATACAGTTTTTGGGATTAAAATGGCAGATACTAAGATATTCTGATGTATTATTAATGTTTGCTGAAACAGAGAATGAAATAAACGGACCTGCTAATGCATACGACGCTATTAATATGATTAGAAGAAGAGGATTTGGGAAACCCATTGGCACACCGGATGCTACAGTAGATTTAGCAGGCTTAAGCAAAGCAGATTTTTTTAAGGCAATTGTAAGGGAAAGATCTTTGGAATTGGGGGGTGAAGGAGTAAGAAGACATGATTTGGTGAGATGGAATTTATTAGCCAAGGCTATATCAGAAACCAAAACCAATCTTACAAATATGGGTT
>JADGPX010000198.1 GCA_017882215.1 Chitinophagaceae bacterium
CAACCCACGCCAAATACAATCCATCAAAAAATATATACTGAATATTTAAAGAAAATTTTTCGTCTTTTACAAACTCACAACTAATTATTCCCTCATCAACATTTAAATCAAATGGTTGTAAATGAATATCATCTTTAAAATCTACCTCTCCGCTTCCATACCATTTAAACACAGCTTCTTTACAACACCAAAGCAGGGTTAATAATCGTATTTCACCATTGACCATTGACCATTGACCATTGACTAATTCAATCTCTTCTTCATTTAAAAATTTATGTTTTATTTTTTCAACCTTTGGAGTTACCAGTTCAATATCAATCCCCACACGATGATCTTTACTAACAATCACTGCAGCATAATCACCACAATGAGAAATAGAAAAATGATATTCTTCGTTTGGCAAAAAAGGTTTTCTTGTATCAGCGATCTCTATCAAGTGATAAGGAAAATCGGGATAAAGGTGCTGTAGCAAATACCGCCCTGCCAGGTGCTGCAATTGCTTATGCGGATGCGTTATTTCTCTTTGCAATGGTACTTTCTGCAGGAAAAAATTTTTTTCCTCAGCTATATGCCAAATAGCTATTTTTGCATTACCATTAATTTTATCATAAAACAAAGGCATAAAGCAATTTAAGATTTGCAGTTTATGATTAATTACTCAATAGTCACAATAATAGTTTTGAATGATCCTCTCTGACCACCGTATTCTTGAAGAAATAGAAAAGGAAACTATAAAAATTCAGCCATATAACCGCGAATTTTTGGGCAGCAATAGTTATGATGTTCATTTAGGAAAGCATCTTGCTACCTATAAAGACAAAATCTTAGACGCCAAAAAACATAATGAGATCATCCACTTCGAAATTCCTGAAGAAGGATATGTTTTACAACCGGGGCAATTGTATTTAGGCGTTACAGAAGAATATACCGAAACACATGTTCACGTGCCTTTTCTGGAAGGTAAATCATCAACCGGTCGCCTGGGCATTGACATACATGCAACAGCAGGAAAGGGAGATGTAGGGTTTTGTGGAAACTGGACTTTGGAAATATCCTGCAAGATACCCGTACGCATTTATAAAGGAATGCCGATTGGTCAATTGATCTATTTTCCTGTTGATGGCGAGGTTGAAGTAAAATATAATTCAAAAAAAGATGCAAAATATAGCGGGCAACCCGACCGCCCGGTAGAAAGTATGATGTGGAAGAACAAATTTTAAAAAGTAAAAAAATATTATGAAGAAAATATTTTTTGTTACAATAGTTGGATGTTTTTTAACCGGTTCTTTACAAGGCTCAAACGGCTGCAGATTCTCTTTTAAATTTTCTTTTGAAAAATAAGAATAGGAATTTTCTTTATCTGCAAAAAAATGCACGAATGATTTTGAATTAAAGGTTTTAAAAGATGAAAATTTCAGGAAGAAATTAACCGATGGTATTGCAGGAAAGAAAAAATAATTCCCTCACCCCCAGCCCCTCTCCACTTGTGGAGAGGGGCTGGGGGTGAGGGCGGTTTCACTGGGCTCATAGCTCATAGCTATATTCTTCTATACTTCTTATAAAAAGCTATCAAGTCAGCGATAACTTCATCATAGCTAGTAATTCCTTTCGGTTGCTGATTAGCTCTTAAATAATTTCCATAAGCCCAGCTTATAACCGGCTCCAATGGGTTTTTATGTTTACGTAAAAACTCTCTCCATTCTTTTATGTCAGCTTTTACTTCGGGTATAAGTTGCGCAACAGCCGCTTTTGCCGAAGCAGAATCAACAAAAAATAACTGCCTGTTGGCATACACAAAAAGATCAAGGTAAGTGGAATAATGAAACAGTGTATCACCAGATGAAGTGGCAGCAAGATATCCTGCAAAATTAGCTTCTTCCTCTTTTGCATAACCAAGCTGGTGAGCCATTTCATGAGAAGTTGTGTACGGCAAAATAAATTTAGGGACCATAGTATTCACCTGTGCTTCACCGGTAAATGGATTGTAATAACCGGTAAATCCAAAATAATTTCCCCACCAGCTAAACATAGATGACTTTACAGAGAAATATTTATAACCCAGGAAAGGATATAATTTCTCAGCTTGCCGGTAACAGGCAAAAGCTCTTTTAAATAATTCTTTATTGGTTGGATAAGAAGTATGTTGATTCACAAGTGCCTGTTTACTTGCATTTACTTTTTGCAACAACAGCATTTCAATAATTTTTAGATCGGCAGTATCTGTTTTAGATATTGGCAAACTCAATTGTTCTGCAATATCTCTACGATTGTAATTCATCCCCCAAAAAATATTAAAAACGATATAAACAACCATCCCAATAATTAATAACATATATCCCGTCCTTACAAACCATTTACGGTTTAACTGCCTTTTGAAAAGTTTGGTTGAAAACCTCATCAGTTTCCATATAAACCATACAATTACCAGCAGGTAAAATATATCACCAATACTAAACGGCAGCCAACCAAAAATTATCCTTAAAAAAGAAGAAAAAGTCGCATAAAGCTTTGTTGAATAAACCGCTTCTACCCATTGAGAATTGCCGGAAACTATTTTAATAAATATGATTACAAGGGTTAATCCTGCAAGCCAAACCAATCTGCGTTTTAAAGCTCTGTTTCTTATATTCATAAGGATGGTAAAGATAATGGCAAGTATAACAATTCTTCAATTCAGTCATCATTTATCAATACAAACACTTACCTTTGCAAGCCTTTAAAATAGTGTTATGGGAAACCGGCGTGAATATGATATTGCGTTTGTAGGATTGAAGCCCGGCTTGCATGAATACCATTATGAGGTGGATGATAAGTTCTTTCAGGATTATAAGCAAACAGATTTTTCCAACTGCCATGTAAAGATCAAATTAACGCTTGAAAAGAATACATCTTTCATGATGTTGAAATTTGAAGTTGGCGGTAATGTGGATGTAGTTTGTGACCGTTGCGGAAATAACCTGGGTATGGAGTTGTGGGATGAGTTCAACATGGTGGTAAAACTGGTTGAAAATCCGGATGAGATGAATGAAACAGAAGAAGACCCTGATATTTATTACATCTCCAGAACTGAAAGCCATCTTCATGTAGCAGACTGGATATATGAATTTGTGAGCCTGAGCATACCGATGCAGAGAAGATGTAAAGAGGAAGAGATTGGTGGTCCGCAATGCAACAAAGAGGTGTTAGAAATGTTGAAACAAATGGAGTCCGCAAATAATGGAAATAATCCATTATCACAAGGACTTGAAAAATTTAGAAAAAACATAAATTAATTATATTTAAAATTTAGGTTATGCCAAATCCCAAACGCCGACATAGTCAGCAAAGAAGTGCAAAGAGAAGAACACATTATAAAGCAGATGCTCCAACATTAAGCGTTGACAAAACAACTAATGAAACACATGTACGCCACCGTGCACATGTAAGCGAGGGTAAGCTGTATTATAAAGGTAAAGTTGTATCAGAGAAAGCTCCGGTAAAAGCATAAGTTCCGTTTGTGGTTTATAGTTTGTAGTTATTCAATACAGAACTACAAACACCAACCGATAAATGATTTACTTCCAAAATTAAAGATTGATTAACTTCATCTTGGGTTTTGGAATTTTTTATGTTAATGAATAAGTGCTGAAATAATCGGCAACTACAAACTACAAACCACAAACCTGCCTGCCGGTAGGCAGGCTACAAACTTTTTAAATGAAGATTGCACTGGATATGATGGGTGGCGACTTTGCACCTTTAGAAGCAATAAAGGGCATTGAAGTTTACCTGCAAAACAAAAATCCCGACACAATATTATTACTTATCGGCGATGAGCCTGCAATAAAACAATTGCTTGACCGTCATAATATTCCAACTGATAATCTCCAGGTAATTCATGCATCACAGGTTATTGAAATGCATGAACATCCTACGAAAGCTTTAAAAGAAAAAAAACATTCCTCCATAGCTATAGGTTTTCATTTGCTGGCTACAGACAAAGCAGATGCATTTATTAGTGCAGGCAATACAGGCGCAATGATGGTAGGTGCATTGTTCAGCATAAAAGCAATTGAAGGTGTTCTGCGACCTACCATAGGCGCTTATATGCCAAGAGAAGATGGTAAACTTGGTTTATTGGTTGATGTGGGTTTGAATGCGGATTGCAAACCAGAAAATTTATCACAGTTTGCAGTGTTGGGCTCATTGTTTGCAAAACATATTTTAAATTTTGAGAACCCCAGGGTTGGTCTTATTAATTTGGGTGAAGAAGAAGGCAAGGGAAATATTTTAACCCAGGCTGCCTATCCCCTGCTGAAAGAAAATAAACAGGTAAATTTTATTGGCAATGTTGAGGGACGTGATCTTTTAACCGGTAAAGCAGAGGTAATGGTTTGCGAAGGATTCACCGGCAACGTCATTTTAAAATTTGCAGAATCCATTTATGATATTGTTCAGCGCCGCCAAATAAACGATGAGCATTTTAACCGCTTTAATTTTGAGATATATGGCGGAGTGCCGGTATTAGGTGTAAACAAGCCCGTGATAATCGGTCATGGAATATCACAAGCTGGTTCTTTTAAAAATATGATATTGATGGCCGAAAAAATGCTGCAGAAAGACCTTACAGGTAAAATAAAAAGCAGCTTTATGGAGTTGGGGTAAGTAATTTTCAACATCCTTTTCTTATTACATAAAAATCTTATTTTCTGAACTTTTTATCAGGATGTTTATAGGTACAATGCACAGCGTATATAATTACTGCATCATCTTCAACTTCATATACAACCAAGTAAGGAAAACTTTTCAGAATAACATCACCGTATAATATGATGTTCATCAACAAAACCATAATATTGCGGATGCTTACTGATGTCATTGTACCGCTCCAGAACTTCTGACAAAAAACGATCACCTAAACCTTGCTGTAATTGTTCGTAGTAATTGTATCCTTCCAGGGTATCTTTTGCTGCAGCTTGGAGAATGATTAACCTATAAGCCATTACAATTTATTTTGGCGGACGTAGTTAACAAATTCTTCAGATGTCAGAGTTTGTTCTTCACCATTTTTATATTTGTTGCGGCGGTTATTAATAGCTGCAAGTTCATCATGGCTGTATTGGTAACCAGAACTTATACTGTCTTAAAGAACAGTGTATATAGCTTCTAATTTTTTTTTATCTGCGGTATCTATGTACTCATGCAGAGCTTCTCTTATTTGTACTGCTGCCATAATTTTTTATTTAATCAAATTTACTATCCGTTATTGTCTTATGTGCATTCTCCAAAGATATCATCCCGCTTTTGCGGCTGTTTTCAATCATCTGTTTTAATTGAATCTGCGTTAATGGTTTCCCGGGAAGAAAATGATTATTTTCAATATCATCTATTACTGATAATTCTAAATGATTTTCACGGGCAAACGAAAGAAGCTTGTTTATATTTTCCGGGTTTGTATTTTCTAATTGAAGAAGCATAAGTAAATATACAAATTATCTTTTTTAGGTGTTAGCAAACCAATAAAAAAATTAGAATTTTATAAGTCCTCATTCGCTTCGCTCATTGCGGGCTTTCCACTTAAATCCCTCACACAGAAGAAATATTTTATTCAGTGTTAACATCGCCAATAAATAAACCAATAAATAAATGCAACCGAGATACACTAAATTTTTAATCGACCTAATCACAAATACTGCTAACTTGAAAATAATTATCTATCATTGATAACTATAAAAGGAAAATACAATAAATAAGATTGAACCATATATTCTTGGGATAGAT
>JADGPX010000199.1 GCA_017882215.1 Chitinophagaceae bacterium
TTTTTGTAATTCATCACCATGAAACTCTGCCCATTCTGTAGAGCCCAACAATCCCGGCTCTTCCCCATCCCATGAGCAATACACTAAAGTTCTTTTTGGATGCCATCCACTTTTAACCAAGGCTCCGATGGATCTTGCTTCTTCCAACATTGCGGCCTGCCCGCTTATCGGATCACTTGCGCCGTTAACCCATGCATCATGATGATTGCCGCGGATCACCCATTCATCAGGATATTGCGAACCTCTCATCATTGCAATTATATCATAACATGGAACGATCTTCCAATCGAATGCTAATTGCAAATGCACTTTAGTTTTGCCGGGACCGATATGATATGTAAATGGCAAACCGCCGCGCCAATCAGCAGGAGCAACAGGGCCTTCAAGGGCTTCCAACAAAGGCTTTGCATCATGATAACTAATTGGCAGCACAGGGATTTTTAAAAGATTTGTTGCCTGCAAACGGTCTAATCTTTTGGCATCTTCGGTTGCGCCAACACCCGGCGTTAAAGGATCTCCGGGATAAATAACCATGTCCATAACAGAACCTCTTTGCACACCATATTCATTTTTAAAAGCTCCTTTCGGATAAACATCTCCCTGCACATAGCCATCATCTTTGGGATCAGAATAAATAATGCATCCAATGGCGCCATGCTCCTGTGCAACTTTTGGTTTTATACCACGCCAGCTTCGTCCGTATTTTGCAATTACAATTTTACCTTTTACATCTATGCCCAATTTTGCAAGCTCATCATAATCGGAAGGCAATCCATAATTCACATAAACAACTTCTCCTGTAACATCACCATCAGCGCTCCATGCATTGTAAGTGGGTAGCTGGTCCTGTTGACCGGAAGTCATATCTTCTTTTAATGCAGGCTCTTTTAATAAAGCTTTATAAGAAGTTGGAGAGATCATTTCCAACACTCTTGTTTTTGGTGTTGGAAATAAAACATGAAAGATTTCGATCTTTGCATCCCAACCCCAGCTTTTATATAGATTCAAAATATATTCTGCATTTTCTTTGCCTGCCGGAGAACCAATAGCATGTGGCTTTGCAGAAAGGCGCTTAATATTTTGTCCAATATTTTCTCTGCTTAAACCTGAATCAAACCTGGCTTCCAGTTGTTTTTCTTCATTAGCTGATGTTGCGGTAAAGCCACTGATAGATTTTGTTTGTGAAAAACATATTTGTGTAAACAAAATAAAAAGACCTGTAAATAATTGTTTTTTCATGAATGATTTTTAAAAGAGTTTATTTAAACATTTCAGGATGCATTTCATCCCATTGGGTTGCCTGTTGATAAGCTTTTGCCACGCTAAGAAGCGTGGCTTCATCATATAATTTTCCAACTAAAGTAATGCTTGTTGGCAAATGATTTTTATTAAATCCTGTTGGAAGGCAAACAACCGGATGGCCCGTAAGGTTTGTAATTTGTAATTGATGTCCGCCATATGTTGGACAAATAACTACATCATATTTATTGATGAACTCATTTATTTTTTGCATCAGCAGATAGCGATACCTGTTTGCATTTACGTATTCAACGGCAGGAATAAAACGGGATGATCTGAACTGGTTGGGCCAATCATTTCTGCCCTGCCTCGTCATCATATCATCAAGATCAGTCCTTGTAAATTCATCAAATGCTGCTGCAGATTCAACGCCAATAATAATTCCACTCATATTAAAATTATAAATACCCGAATCAGGAAAATCAACAGGAATTAATTGTGCGCCAGCTTTTTTAAAAGCATTTAAAACTTCCAATTCATTTCCCATTGTATCTCTTCTACCCAAATAATTTTTTGCATAAGCAATTTTGAATTTAGAAAGATCCGTCTTGCCCGTATAATTAAAAGGCATGTTAACTGCTGATGCATCTTTACCATCTGTTCCATGTAAATAATTAAATACAACCGCAGCATCTTCTGCGGAGCGGCAAAGAAGACCTGCTTTATCCATGCTCCAGCTTAAAGTCATTGCGCCGCTTCTGCTGATAGAACCGAATGTTGGACGTAACCCTGTAGCACCACAGGTTGTAGAAGGTGAGATAATTGAACCCAGCGTTTCTGTTCCAATAGCAAATGGTACAAGTCCTGCAACTGTTGCAGCAGTTGAACCCGCTGAAGAGCCGCTTGATCCGAATTTTGTATTCCACGGATTTCTTGTTCTTCCGCCATACCAATAATCACCCATAGCCAAAGCACCTAAAGTAAATTTTGCAATAAGCACAGCCCCTGCATCTTTCAATTTTGTATAGACATAGGCGTCTTCATCAATCGTTTGATTTTTATATGGCGCTGCTCCCCATGTTGTCTTTGTTCCCTTCACTGCAAATAGATCTTTCAATCCGTAAGGAATTCCATGTAAGGGTCCGCGATATTTTCCGGCAGCAATTTCTTTATCGGCTTGTGCTGCCTGTTGCATCGCAATATCTTCTGTAAGAGAAATTACACATTGAAGTGAATCGCCATATTTTTTTAAACGATCAATAAAAAAACGTGTGAGTTCTACAGAAGTAATTTTTTTATTTTTTATAAGAGAAGCCAGTTGAAGAATAGAATAAAAGGCAAGCTCATTTTTGTTTGCCGGTACATTTATATTTTTAGGAATATCCCATTTTACCGGCTCTTGCTTTGTATTGAATTTCATACCCGGCAAAACAGGACTTTGAGTGAAAGACATTGGCACACTATTATCAAGATGATAGGTGCGCATTTTTTTTATCTCACCAACAGTGTTTCTTACCGAGCCATACATGGAATCAATTTCACGTTCAGTAAAATTTAAACCAAGAAATTTTTCTCCTGTTACAAAATCTTTTTTGGAAAGTGTATCCTGAGAAAAAATATTATGGGTAAGAAATAAAAAACCAAGCAGCAGGCAAATCTTCATAAAAAAAAGTTTAATTGTCTGAACCCTGCCCGCCCGGTCAGGCGGGCATGATTAATAAGATTTATCGAATTAAAAGGAAAATTACGATAAAATATTACTGCATTAAATTTTATGATTAGCTCATATTATCAATTCAGATTTATTTCTCATTAATCTTTTTCAATCCAATAAATCGTGCCCGCCTGACCGGACGGGCAGGGTTCAGACATTTCTCTTTTGCGCATAAACCATGCAATGGTAAAAGTTGGAATAAAATCTACGCCGGGTATAAGTTCTTCTAAAAAAGAAAATATACCACCAAACAAACCAAACTTTTTACCAAACATAAGATAGAAAATAATACCGGAGATGATTGCCCATACCGGACTCAAAGGAGGAATGATATAACTTAAACAGCCTATAACATCTAAAATGAGGCATGTTTTTAAATTGGGAAGAAATGTTTTTTTCATTGCGGTTTTTAAGCCTCACCCTCAATCCCTCTCCTACAGAGAGGGAGGCCGGACTTCAGCGATAAATTAAAATTTGTTTTTCACACTTCAGCATAAAATCATTTTCATCATTATTATCAAATTACTTTCCAGAATGCCATTTTGCTATTTTGACATTCTTTATACTTAATCTTTTAATTTTTACGTTTGTAACCAGGGCTTGAATGCCCGACGAATTAGCGTACCTTTGCACACTCAAAAAACAGCCACAAGTTATTAGCTGCAAGCTGCAAGTATTTTACTTTCTCTTGAAGCGTGAAGCCTGAGGCTAAAAGCTTTAAAAATGGATATTAGAAACATTGCCATTATTGCACACGTTGACCATGGCAAAACAACATTGGTAGATAAATTTTTACACAGCACAAATATTTTCAGGGATAACCAGGAAACAGGTGAACTAATAATGGATAGCAATGATCTTGAAAGAGAAAGAGGCATTACTATTTTCAGCAAGAATATTTCTGTAATGTACAAAGGCGTTAAGATAAATGTTATTGACACTCCGGGCCACGCAGACTTTGGAGGAGAAGTGGAAAGGGTTTTAAAAATGGCAGATGGTGTTTTGTTACTGGTTGATGCCTTTGAAGGGCCAATGCCGCAAACACGTTTTGTTTTACAAAAAGCTTTGCAATTAAATCTACACCCGATTGTTGTTATAAATAAAGTAGATAAACCAAACTGCCGTCCTGATGAAGTGTATGACGCAGTGTTTGAATTGTTCTTCAATTTAGATGCAACTGAAGAGCAGCTTGATTTTCCGACGATCTATGGTTCCAGCAAACAAGGTTGGATGAATACATCTCTTGAACAAACAGATAATATTTTTCCTTTATTGGATACGATACTTGAAAAAGTACCGCCGCCTAAAGTGAGTGAAGGAACTTTGCAATTGCAGATAACCTCATTAGATTATTCTTCATTTTTAGGAAGGATTGCCGTTGGCAGAATTGCAAGAGGAACAATAAAAGATAACCAGCCAATTTCGTTAATGAAGCTGGATGGAAAAATTGTAAAAAGCAGGGTGAAGGAACTATATATTTTTGAAGGTTTAGGAAAAAAGAAAGTTACAGAAGTAAGCGCAGGAGATATTTGCGCTGTAGTAGGAATTGAAGACTTCAACATTGGTGAAACAATTGCTGATTTTGATAACCCGGAAGCATTACCTGTTACAAGCGTTGACGAGCCAACAATGAATATGCAATTCAGCATTAATAACTCCCCGTTTTTTGGAAAGGATGGAAAATTTGTTACCTCAAGGCATTTAAAAGATCGTCTTGAAAAAGAATTGGAAAAAAATCTTGCTCTCAGAGTTACTGATACCGGCAACGCCGATAGTTTTATGGTATATGGAAGAGGTATATTACACTTAAGTATTTTGGTTGAAACGATGCGCCGTGAAGGCTTTGAAATGACAATAGGACAACCACAGGTAATAACCAAAGAGATCAATGGTAAAAAATGTGAGCCTTATGAAAACCTTGTTGTAGATGTACCTGCTGAATACAGCGGAAAGGTAATTGATCTTGTTACACAACGCAAAGGCGAAATGCTGATAATGGAAAGCAAAGGAGATGTCCAGCATCTTGAATTTGAAATTCCATCAAGAGGCTTAATTGGCTTGCGTTCCAACATGCTTACCAATACAGCAGGCGAGGCTGTAATGGCGCATCGTTTTATTGATTATAAACCATGGAAGGGAAATATTCCCGGTAGAAATAATGGCGTTTTAATTTCTAAAAACACAGAAAGAACAACAGGATATTCTATTGATAAATTACAGGACAGAGGAAGATTTTTTGTTGATCCGGGTGAAGAAGTATATGCAGGACAAATAATTGCTGAGCATATTAAGCCGGGTGACCTTGTAGTAAATGCTACTGAGCCTAAAAAGCTTACCAACCACCGTGCAAGCGGAAGTGATGATGCATCACGTGCAGCACCAAAGATCCAGATGACACTTGAAGAATGCATGGAATATATTCAGCAGGATGAATGCATTGAAGTAACACCAAAGCACATCCGTATGAGGAAAGTAATTCTTAACGAAGAAGACAGGAAGAAGCAACAGAAATCCATGCAGATGGAAGAAGTTGGATAAGCATAAAAAGTGAATAATATTTTATCTTTGCATTGAAATGAAAAAACTTCTGTTCATATTATTTCTCACGATTCACATTTCACTTTTTACGTTTACCAAAGCAAATGCCCAGTGTTCTATTTGTGCTAAAACCACTCAGCAAATGGGTGAAAAGCCCGCAAAAGGTTTTAATTCCGGAATTATTTATTTAATGCTTACGCCCTTTGCCATTGTAGGTTTTGTAGGTTACAGATGGTGGAAGAATAA
>JADGPX010000200.1 GCA_017882215.1 Chitinophagaceae bacterium
GATAGTAGAAGTAGGAATGAGCTGGGATCAGGCGTCTGCCTGCAATTCTTTCCTTTCCGATCTCATTACTAAAACTAAATCCGTAACAAATGGCAAAGGACTGGGTGTTTTTTATTGGGAACCGGAAAGCTATAATAACTGGCAGGGTTATCCACTGGGAGCTTTTGATAATTCTGGCAAGCCTACAATTGCGCTTGATGCATTTAAATAATTTCAACTACATTTATTTTAGAAAGTACTTCTAAAATAAACCTGAGATTATATGAAAAAAATATCACCGCTGTTATTCATCTTTTCTTTTCTATTAATTTGTTCTAACAATTATTGCAGCGCTCAAAGTTTATTAGCAGAAAGGCATATTAATTTTGATTAAGGCTGGAAATTTCATTTTGGCAATGCAACCGATCCTGCTAAAGATTTTAATTACGGGATCGTAAGTATATTCTCAAAATAGGGAAAGTCAGAAGGTACAGCTATCGATCCAAAATTTAAAGATGCTGATTGGCGCACTTTAAATTTACCACACGACTGGGCTGTTGAATTACCATTCGTAAACTCGCCAAATTTTGATGTAATGTCTCATGGCTATAAGCCTGTTGGTGGTTTGTTCCCCGAAACAAGCATTGGATGGTATAGCAAACATTTTTATGTTGATAAAAAAGATTCAGGCCAGCGTTTTCAAATTCAGTTTGATGGAATTTTCCGTGATGCTAATATCTGGATCAATGGATTTTTTCTTGGTAATAATAAAAGCGGATATGTAGGAACTGCTTATGATATTACTGATTATATAAATTATGATAAAAACAACGTGGTAGTTGTTCGAAGAAATTTATTATACTGTTTAATAAAATTCAATACAAAAAAAATATTCTTATAACTAAGCATCTTTTACTCATCTTTGTTTGTCCTCTTTAAAACCCACTGCTACCCTTTTTACTTTTAGCTAAAAAACTAATCTTAAATCATTTTCTATGCTAACAATTACACAAAAAATAAAATTGTCTGTTTTGTTCTCCAAAACTTTACTGTTTTTATTTCTGTTTTCAGTTTCTGTGAATGTTTTTGCTCAAGGTAGCTTTGTAAGTGGTAAGGTTACAGGTCCATCGGGCGAATCATTAGCGGGTGTTTCTATTTTAGTTAAAGGAACTTCTAGAGGAACATCAACAGATAATAATGGAAACTTTTCTCTGAATGTCACAGATCCAAATGCTACTCTAATTGTGTCTTATGTTGGTTTTCAAACTATGGAAGTAAACCTTGCAGGGCAAAATACTATTACTGTAGCATTAGTAGCATCAGGTAAACAGCTGGATCAGGTTGTAGTTGTTGGTTATGGCACACAACGCAAAAGAGATATTACAGGATCATCAGCCAGTGTAAAAGGTTCTGAAATTATGAACATACCTGCATTAACTGCAACACAAGCCATACAGGGTAAAGTAGCAGGAGTGCAAATCACAAGCAGCGGAGCCCCCGGCAGTGCACCAAATGTACGTATAAGAGGTGTCGGTTCAATTTTAGGTGGCGCCGATCCATTATATGTTGTAGATGGAATAATTACCGACGATATCAGAAATATAAACAGTGCAGACATTGTTTCGATTGATATTTTAAAAGATGCTTCTTCAACAGCAATTTATGGTGCAAGAGCCGCTAATGGTGTGGTTTTAATTACCACAAAAGCAGGAACAAAAGGAAAGTTTACCGTTAGCTACAACGGATATGCAGGTGTAAAAATGCTGGTGCATAAAGTGCAAATGGCACAAGCTAATTTGTACACTCTTTATTCTAATGAAGCCGCAGGCGTAAATGCAATAACCTCAGCCGATATTACAGGTAATACAAACTGGTATGATGAATTAACTCACCCTGCATTTATTCAAAATCATAATATTTCAGTTAGCGGTGGTAAAAATAAATACCGCTTCTTTTTTTCCGGCGGATATTTAAAAGAACAAGGCAGTTTAAAAGGTAATGATTATACAAGATTTACGTTGCGCTATAATCATGATATCAGCATCACCTCTAAATTAAAATTGGGTAACAATCTTTCATTCTCTCATTATGTTTCTAACAATAAGCCTTATAGTTTATTCACCACCGCTTATATAGCAGCGCCCATTTATAATGCAAAAAATCCAGATGGCACTTATGGCTTTACAACAAAAAGCGATGTTGGTAATCCTTTAGCTACTTTGGAATATACGCACGACCAAAGCTATGGCGTACGCGGAGAAGGAAGTTTGTGGGGCGAATATCAAATAACTAAAAACCTTTCGTTCCGCTCCTCATTTGGCATTGATGCCCAACAAAACAATGGAAAAATTTATGTTCCGGTTTATCAGGTTGGAACTACAACGCAAAGAAATGATGTAAGCCGGCTTACTTATACTGCAGACAGTATTTATCAATGGGTGTGGGATAATTATTTTACATATAACAAGCAATTTGGCACTGCACACAATTTAACAGTAACAGCCGGTCATACATCTGAAAGAAAAAATGGATGGACAGAAAACTCTATAAAAAATAATGTGGCTAACGATAAATCGCAATGGAAATTAAATTTTACAGATACTGCGGGCGGACAGCAAAATTTAAGAAGAGCAATTGATAATTATTACAAACGCGAATCATACTTTGCCCGGCTTAACTACAGATTTGAAGATAAATATTTGGTAAATGCCACCTTTCGTCGTGATGCAAACAGTAATTTTTCTCCTTCATATCGGTGGGGTAATTTTCCTTCAATTGGTGTAGGCTGGCTTATCAATAAAGAAAATTTTATGTCTCATCAAAAATTATTTGATAATCTGAAATTAAGAGCAAGCTATGGTTTGGTAGGAAACGATGTTATATTGCCCGGTCGATTTGATCTTACACCAACAGATTTATTATATGCGTATTTTGGAACAACCAGAATTAATGGCGCTATCCCTACAGGAATTGTAGATCCAAATTTAAAATGGGAAGTAACAAAAGAGTTTGATCTTGGCGTAGAGTTTTCATCTATGAACGGAAAATTAAATGGTGAAATAGATTATTACCATAAAAATGCTACCAATGCACTATATACAATTCCATTGGTGGATGTAGGTTTTGGCAGCCAGTTTTTAACCAATGCAGCAAACGTTTTAAATCAGGGTATAGAAATATCGCTTGGATGGAACAATCGTATCAATAACAATACAAAATATTCATTACGTGCAAATGCAACCTTTAATAAAAATGTAGTTGAAAATATCGGACTTGGAAAAGCCCTTGATTTTGGTAGCCTTGGCAATGGATGGACAGCTACCAGAACCGTTGTTGGTCAGCCTATCGGATCTTTTTGGGTTTTTAAAACAAACGGTATCTTTCAAACAGCAGCCGATGTTGCTGCATACCCGCATGTAACCAATGCACAGCCTGGTGATTTTAGAATTGTAGATGTAAACGGCGATGGAGTAATTGATAATCTTGACAGAGTTTTTGTTGGCTCTTATCAGCCTAAAGTTTATGGGGGTTTTAATGCTACATTAAACTGGAAAAAATTTGATTTTAATCTTGATATATTTGGCAACTTCGGTAACAAAGTTTATAATGCTAACAAAGGAGTTCGCTATGGGGGTAATTATAATGTTGCATATGATATAGCCAGCAAAAGATGGGAGCCCGGAAGCAACAACAATACAAATCCAAGAGCTTTTAATGGTGTCCCTTATCCAACAGATTATTTTGTTGAGTCCGGTTCATTTGTGAGGATAAATAATATTACCGCCGGCTATACTATACAGCCAAATACAAAATATATTAATAGTGTAAGAATTTATGCCAGTGCACAAAATCCTTTCATTCTTACTAAATATACAGGCTTCACTCCTGAATTACCAGGCAACCCCAACGAAGCAGGTATAGAATTAAATATTTATCCTATTTCTGCAACCTATATGATTGGTGTTAATATTCAATTTAAATAAATACTTTTTATGAAAAGCATAAACAATAAAATTATTTTTTGTCTTTTAGCAACTGCCTCTTTTTTATCCTGTGGCAAAAAATTTCTCAATGAGCCGCCCCGTACTGTTACCATTCAGGACTTGCTCAATAGTTCAGATGGTGCATTAAGGCTAATTGCTGCCGTATATAATAAATTGTACGCATGGGAAGAACATTCATTTTCATGGATCGGCATAAGCAGCATCACCTCTGATGATGCAGATAAAGGAAGTGATCCCGGAGACAGCGGAACAGATAAAAATGATTTGGATAACTGGACTTTTACTCCGTCAGCTATTTCTTTTTCAGAAGTTTGGATAAGTAATTTTGAAGGAATTGGCAGGGCAACTTATGCATTAAAATTTTTGCCCGATATAAATACACCTGACAGAGACCGGTTCATCGGCGAAGCAAAATTATTAAGAGCATATTTTTATTTTAACCTTGTGCGCACATTTGGCGGGGTTCCTAAAATAGATAATGTACTGCAATCAGAAGTTGATATTGAAACCGCCAGCACCCGTGCAAGTGCAGCAGATATATATGCATATATTGAAAGTGATTTAAACGATGCGATAACTAAGCTTCCTGTAAATGTTGCGGCTGCAGAAAATGGCAGAGTAACACGTGGCGCAGCCCAGGCTTTACTGGCAAAAGTTTCTTTGTATCAAAAAAAATGGGCGCAGGCAAAGGCAATGGCTGATGCCGTGATAGCATCCGGACAATATTCACTGCTTACTGATTATTCTAAAATCTGGCGTGAAGCAGGTGAGTTTTCATCTGAATCTATATGGGAAGTAAACGCCATCGGAACTACACCTAATAAAGGTATTGAGGGATATTTTGTTGTTCAGGCGCCTCGTGGTGATAATGGATTGGGCTGGGGATTTAATACACCTACACAGGATTTAGTAAACGCTTATGAGCCTGGTGATGTACGCAAAGCAGCTACCATTATGTTTGCCGGACAAACACTTTGGGATGGTTTTGTGGTTAGTCCGCTGGCAACTAATCCACGATATAATTATAAGTCTTATGTTAGTAAAACAAAAGAATCTTTTAATGGAGATGATTGGAACAGCAATAAAAACCTCCGGATACTGCGCTATGGTGAAGTCTTACTTATTAAAGCAGAAGCCGAGAATGAGCTTGGAAATATTGGGCCGGCGCAAAGTGCACTCAATCAAATAAGAAACCGTGCAGGATTGCCAAATACCACTGCTGCAACACAAACTGATTTGCGAAATGCGATATATAAAGAGCGCAGAGTGGAGATGGCATTTGAACACGACCGTATGTTTGATCTGAGAAGAACAGGCAGAGCAGGAGTAGTTTTAAGAGCACATGGCAAACCGTATGTTGATGGTAAACACGATCTGTTCCCCATTCCCCAGCATGAGATAGATTTAAGCAATGGAAAGTTAATGCAAAATCCAGGCTATTAAAAATATTTTCTGATGATACAAAATCCTTAATTTTCATCTCATAAAATTTTCTTAATTAAAAATTCAGGAATGGTATTTGGTATATCTTGTTACAGATTTAAAATAATATTCTATCTCTATCTCTTTAAAATTTTAAAACAAAACAATTATGAAAAAAATGTTTTTTACCAATGCATTCAAATTAATGATGAGTGCATTGTTGTTAACCTTTGTAATTACATCATGTAAAAAGAAAGCTGACGTCGTACTACCTCCTATTGGCGGTTATAATAATTCTAATGAAGTAGCTGCTGC
>JADGPX010000201.1 GCA_017882215.1 Chitinophagaceae bacterium
GATTACCAGTTGGTGGGAGTTTTTAATTTGGAAATGGCAAGAATTTATAATTATTTATTGCAGCAAACCAACAAAGCTTTCACTATTATTCATAGTCTTGATGGCTATGATGAAATTTCTTTAACGAATGATACAAAAGTAATTACCAATAAAGGAGAAAAAATTTTAACGGCTGAATATTTGGGAAAAAGATCAGTAAGTCCTGAAGATATTCATGGCGGTAATTCCGTTGAAGAAGCCGCTAAAATATTTTTAAAAATTTTAAAGGGAGAGGGAACCTGGGCACAAAATGCTGTAGTGATAGCCAATGCAGCTATGGCTTTGCAATGTATTGGTAAATATAAAAATTATGAAGAATGTTATTCAATTGCAGTGGAGAGTTTAGAAAGTGGAGCGGCATTACGATCATTAAATAAATTGATTGAAACAACATGAATAATATTTTGGAAAATATTGTTAAAGAGCGAAAGCACACTATTAAAAAATTGAAGCGAATAATATCAGAAGAACAATGGGAAATGATGCCGCTTTTTCAAAAAGAATGTGTATCACTTAAAAAGGCATTGTTGGATAAAAACAATACCGGAATAATTGCTGAATTCAAAAGGGCATCTCCCTCCAAAGGAATTATAAATGCCGATGTTGATGTTTTTGATGTTGTTTTGGATTACCAGATGAATGGTGCCACAGGGCTTTCTATTCTTACTGAGCCCGTTTTTTTCGGGGGTAACACTGATGACATACTTACTGTATCAGAATCACTTGCCATCCCTATTTTGAGAAAAGATTTTATAGTGGATGAGTACCAGGTTGTAGAAACAAAAGCACTGGGTGCAGATGTTGTTTTATTAATTGCAGCGGTATTAACAAAATTGGAAACTCATCGATTTACAAAACTGGCACATGAATTAGGGATGGAAGTTATTTTAGAAATTCACAACGAAATGGAATTAGGCTGGATAAGTGATGAGATTGACATTGTTGGAGTAAACAACCGTGATCTTAAAACATTTACTGTAGATATAAACCGTTCAATAGAATTAGGAAAAAAAATACCTGCTGATAAAATAAAAATATCAGAGAGTGGCATTGATGATGTAGCAACTATAAAACTTTTGCAACAACATGGTTTTAGAGGATTTTTAATAGGAGAAAAGTTTATGAAAGAAAAAGAGCCGGGAGAAGCGTTTAAAAATTTTGTTGAAGAATTAAAACATTCAGGATGAAAATAAAAGTTTGCGGGATAACGCAGATAGATCAATTAAAACAACTGGATGAGCTTGGAGTTGATTATGCCGGGCTGATCTTTTACGAAAGTTCGCCGAGGTATGTTTTAAATAAATTGCGTAGTGAGGATGTATATAAGTTAACCCTTAACATACAAAAGGTGGGTGTTTTTGTAAATGCGTCTGAAGAGGATATTATGACACAGATTGAATTGTATGGTTTAGATATTGTTCAACTGCATGGTAACGAAACACCTTCCTTTTGTAAGCATATCAGTGATCATGTTAGCGTTATAAAAGCATTCAGGATAAATAAAAAGAATGAGCAGAATATTGACTGGATGATAAAGCCTTTTGAAGAATTTTGCGATTTCTATTTGTTTGATACCGGCAATGAGAAAGCATATGGCGGCACGGGTGAAAAATTTGATTGGGATATTTTAAAAAACAATAAAATTAATAAACCATTTTTTTTAAGCGGCGGTATTGGCTTAGATGATGTTGAGCAATTAAAAACTTTTCAGCATCCCTTTTTCTATGCGATAGATGTAAACAGTAAAGTTGAAATTGAAGATGGTGTGAAAGATATGAAACAGATTAAAATGTTTGCACAGGAATTAAAAGAAGTGACAAAAAAATAAAAATGAGCAGAGATAAAAATAAAAAAGCCCCTGTAAGTGTTTGGGGTGTTAATGAACATGGCTACTATGGTGAGTTTGGCGGCGCTTTCATTCCTGAAATGTTATACCCGAATGTGAAAGAATTGCAGGAAAAGTATTTATCAATAATGGGTGATGCAGATTTTAAAAAAGAATTTGATCAACTTTTAAAAGATTATGTAGGCAGACCGACTCCTTTATTTTTAGCTGAGCGGTTGAGTGAAAAGTATGGAGCACAAATTTATTTAAAGCGTGAAGATCTTTGCCATACAGGCGCACATAAGATCAACAATACTATCGGGCAAATTTTATTGGCTGAGAGATTAGGAAAGAAAAGAATTATTGCAGAAACCGGCGCAGGGCAACATGGCGTTGCTACAGCAACAGTTTGTGCATTGAAGGGTTTGGAATGTATTGTTTACATGGGTGAAAAAGATATGGAACGGCAGGCGCCAAATGTGGCAAGAATGAAAATGCTTGGTGCAACTGTAATACCTGTAATAAGCGGCAGCAAAACGCTGAAAGACGCTACCAATGAAGCTATCAGAGATTGGATAAATCATCCGGAAAATACACATTATATTATCGGCAGCGTCGTTGGTCCGCATCCTTATCCTGACATGGTTGCCCGTTTCCAGAGTGTTATAAGTGAAGAAATACGCAAACAGTTGAAAGAAAAAACTGGGGATGAGTTACCTGATTATGTATTTGCCTGTGTAGGTGGAGGAAGCAATGCAGCAGGTGCATTTTATCATTTTTTAGATGACCCCTCTGTAAAGTTAGTTGCTGTTGAAGCAGCAGGACAAGGCATTGATAGTGGTTTTTCTGCAGCAACAACACAATTAGGTACGCCGGGAATTTTACATGGGAGCAAAAGCCTTGTTATGCAAACTGCAGACGGGCAGGTTGTAGAGCCACACAGCATTTCAGCCGGTTTAGATTATCCGGGCATCGGTCCCTTGCATGCACATTTATTTAAAAGTGGTCGTGAAATTTTTCTTAGTGCTACAGATAACGAAGCGGTTGAAGCCGCAATGGAATTGGCTAAATTGGAAGGAATTATTCCTGCATTAGAACCGGCGCATGCATTGTTTGCATTAAAAAAAATAAAGTTTAAACAGGATGATATTGTAGTTGTAAATCTTAGTGGCAGAGGCGATAAAGATCTGGCAACTTATATGAAGTTTGTGCAATTGTAACCTCACCCTTTAATCCCTCTCCTTAAGGAGATGGAGACCGAACAACAGAATATAATTTGGCAATCGTACTAACATATCATTTTTAATTACATAGATCAGCTTATGCCCGAATCGTATAATGATAATCTTCACAAATATTCTTCTCCTAAAATTTATGAGTTTGCTAAGGATCTGCGGCAAACCTCTACTGTAGCTGAACAATTACTTTGGGAACATATAAGAAATAAAAAACTTTCAGGATTAAAGTTCAGAAGGCAACATCCATTAGATAATTACATTGCAGATTTTTATTGTCATGAAAAGAAGTTAGCGATTGAACTGGATGGAGGGATTCATAATAACAAAGAGGCAAAGGCAATGGATGATAACAGAACTTTTATGCTAACCGAATTAAATATTACTGTTATAAGATTTAAAAATGAAGAAGTAATAAATAATATAGAAAATGTAATAAAAAGTATTGATGAAATTGCAAAGCGACTTTAAAACAAATGGTGAATAGAAATATAAAGCTGATTTGCCAGAATAAAAGTAAATTGAAAATATAAAGCCTGGCCTCCTTCTCCTCAAGGAGAAGGATTGAGGATGAGGTAACTATGAGCAGAATTAAAAATTTATTCGAAACAAAACAAAAAAACGTTCTTAACGTCTACTGCACTGCAGGGTTTCCGCATTTAGATGATACTTTAAAAGTTCTTTACTCTTTGCAAAAATATGGGGCTGATATGGTTGAGATCGGTATGCCCTACAGTGATCCTTTGGCGGATGGTCCGGTGATACAGCAAAGCAGTATGTTAGCTTTACAAAATGGGATGACTATCCAAAAACTTTTCGAGCAATTAAAAGATTGCAGAAAGGATTTTCATCTTCCTTTAATATTAATGGGCTACTTGAATCCTGTTATGCAATTCGGAATTGAAAAGTTTTGTAAGCAGGCCAAAGAAGTTGGAGTAGATGGTATCATTTTGCCCGACCTTCCTATTTATGAATTTGAAAATGAATACAAAAAATATTTTGAGCAAAATGATCTGCATTTTATTTTTCTTATCACCCCTGAAACTTCTGAAGAGAGAATTAGAAAGATTGATGATCTGAGCGAGGGTTTTATTTATGCTGTTTCATCATCTTCCACAACGGGAAATAATAAAGAGATTGATCAACAGGAAAGTTATTTTCTAAAATTGCAAAAAATGAATTTAAAAAATCCAATACTCGTAGGGTTTGGTATTAAAGACAAAGATACTTTTCAAGCTGCATGTAAATACAGTAATGGTGCAATTATCGGCAGCGCTTACATCAATGCTTTGCAGAATGCAATGGATATTGAAAATGCAACAAAACAATTCCTGGACAGGATTTTACGTTAATGAACTTTCAGTCTTAACCCTGTCTGCCGACAGGCAGGCTTTTATCTACATAAAACAAAGTAAATTGCACCACAATAAAATAATGATGAGATCAATATTTATTTTACTTTTTCTTCTGCCAGTTTTTGGTTTTTCTCAAGCTAAAAAAATAACAAAAGCAAAACCAAAGGTTCAAACACCGGCATTCGATGGATATATTATAACAGGCACTGTTACCGGGTTTGCAGATGGAACACCTGTATCTTTTTTAAATGAACAAACAAATACACCCGAGCAGCAGGCTGTAATAAGCAAAGGGAAATTTGTAATAAAAGGCAAGATGGATCAACCGGGTTTTAAAGGATTGATCTTTAATAATGCGCAATCCTTAGTGCCTTTATTTCTTGATAACAGCAATATAAAGATTACAGGCAATAAAGATGCTTTGGATAAGCTTGTTATCACAGGTTCTCCTTCTCATGATCAATTTAAAATTTATACAGATGCGATAAAGCCGTATGAACAATTTATTTTGCCTGATGCGATATATGATGCTGTTGCACTAAATAAAATTGCAACTATCAGCGAAGATTTTGTAAAAAAATATCCTGCATCTTATGTTTCTCCTTTGGCAATTATCCGCTTATACCAGGCTACACAAAATGGTGCAAAAATTGAAGAGCTTTATAAACTTATTCCGGCAACAATTCAATTTAGTTCTTTAGGCAATTATGTAAACCAACTTATCACTGAATCAAAAATAAACCCTATAGGTTCTGTTGTTGCTGATTTTTCGCAAACAGATACAGCGGGCAATGCAATTAATATTTCTGCTTTTCGGGGTAAGTATGTATTGCTTGATTTTTGGGCAAGCTGGTGCCGTCCGTGCCGCCAGGAAAATCCAAATGTTGTTGCAGCTTTTGATAAGTTTAAAAATAAAAACTTTACCATTGTAGGTGTATCGCTCGATCAAAATAAAAAGGCATGGATAGATGCGATTAAAATGGATGGACTCAGCTGGAGTCATGTGAGTGATCTTAAAGGCTGGGGTAACCAGGTGGCCGCTATTTTTAAGGTTACCAGCATTCCTCAAAATTTATTGTTGGATCCTGAAGGAAGAATTATTGCAAAAAATCTTCACGGTGATGTTTTGGCAAGCAGACTTAATGCTTTGTTGAAATAATTCTTGTAGATTTTATTTCTGAATTATATCGTACACCTGCCGGCAGGCAGGTCTTACTTCATACATC
>JADGPX010000202.1 GCA_017882215.1 Chitinophagaceae bacterium
CATGCATGATAAAACCTGGATAATTCAAATCAACATTTTGAAGTTTAATGCTTACTATCTGAATTTTGATTTCTGTCAAATCGGAACTATTGGAGAAAGGAAGAATAAAGACGCTGCTTGGGCAACGTCTTTACTTGGTTATTACCGTCTGCATTCAAAATTGTGGTTGTGCCTGGATGAACTACAAATTAGAGTATAGTGTTTTTAATTACAGGCAAAAACCTTGTTTTTAATTGTTCCTTTCACCGAAACACCATTTACTTTCATATCCGTCCAAAAAGTTGCAAAACCGCTTTTCCCTTTACCACAGTCAACTTTAACTAAAAAACAAAACATCGGGTTCATACCCGCAACCAAATCTGTAGTACAAGTTATCACCGTTTGATTATTTGCATTATTAACAGTAAATACTCTCCTTGTATCTTGTCCGGATGCATCTGAAACTAACATATGAGGAAGAAAATATTTAATATGGGGAAACGTAAACTCAACAACTGCATTATCTACATCTTCTGGACTAAAATATCCAAAATGAGCCATTAAATCATAATTGGCAGGATTGTATTCTGTTTCTCCATTTACATAATAAGGAGAAAAATCATAAACTAATTGATGAAAACTATAATCTGGGTATGCTGACCCAAGCCCTGGTGGCGCCCATAAAGCAGTCATTAACACATCATTGTTATCCCAAATTGTTTTAGCATTAGGGTCCGCCCATGGGGTTATTGGCGATGCAGTTCTAGCTGATGTGCTACTAGCTGATTTTAACTGGTTTTCACCCGGATTAACTACCGGAACATCATTCACTTTTGAGCATCCCATTACCATTAGGAATGCCACCAAACTAAAATAAATTGTCTTTTTCATGATAAATTGTTTTTGATTGTTTTCCTACTCTGTTAAAGGATTTTCGGATTCCTCCTAAAAGCAAATATGGTTCGGGATACTTTATTTACAGATTGCTTTGTCAATCACGATCCAAGGTTCTACTGCTAAAAATCTAGCAGAAACAATATAATGGCTACCTTTGTCTCCTATGACATTGAAATGATAGCTGTCATCACCTTTGGAAAGATTATACTTATATTCTTGATAATATCTAAACACTTCCCCTGTATTTTGTCCCGTAAAAGATCCATGAAAAGTCATATTCATAAATAATAATACATCATTTTCATATTGCATAACACAGTGGACATCATCAGATCCAATGCCATAATCGATTTCCTTATCGCCACACCATAAAGAAAATTCATCAACCGATGTCCAACGATGAGCAGTAAGAACCTTATTAGTCGATGCAGATTTTAACTGATTCTCATTCGGATTCACATTTAATCCATCGTTCACTTTTGAGCATCCCAATAAAATCAGGAATGCCATCAACATCAAATAAATTGTTTTTTTCATAATAAATTGTTTAAAAGGTTTAAAATTAATTTAGCGAAAATTGAACTATAAATTTCCGCATTAAATTAATGCCGTACAATAGCCCAAAAGGATGATGTGAATGGTGGATTATTTCAGAAATATTTTATTGATAGCTTCCGCTTTATTCTGTACATGCAGCTTTTCGTAAATATGCCTGATGTGTTGTTTGATGGTATTGATGGAATTATTAAGTTCAAAGGCAATTTCTTTATACAGGTATCCTTTTGATACCAGGTTCAGTATCTGTTTTTCCTTTTCGGTAAGGTGAAATTCATTCATGTGGTCGGCTGTATGTTGAAAGCGGAGTACCAGTTTTTTTGCTATCTCGGCATTCATTGGTGAACCGCCCTCGTACAGTTCTTTAAGAGATTCGAGTATTTTAGAAGGAGGAGTGTTTTTTAGTAAGTAACCTGCTGCACCGGCTTCCAAAGCTTCAAAAACGGTATCACTGTTTTCATAGATGGTAAACATCATGAACTGGATGCCAGGTTTTTTCTCTTTTATTTTTTTGATACATTCAATTCCGTTCATGCCCCCGGGTAAATGAATGTCCATGATTACAATATCCGGAGGGTAGGATAAGATGACGGGCAAAGCTTCTTCAGCCGTTTCAAAGCTGTGCAATACTGTAAAGTCGCTGCCCATATTTATTATTGCAGCCAACCCATTCCGAATCACTTCAAGGTCCTCAACGATTGATATTTTTATTTTATCCAATGGAAAAATTAATTTATAAAATTACATGGCCTTCCCCATCAAACACATCACCCATTCAGGCTATGAGGCAAAATAAGAGAAAGTTTAATAGTAGTTCCTGTTTTATTAATCACTTCCAGATTGCCTCCCATTTCCTTAGCTCTTGCTTTCATATTTCTGAGTCCATTTCCTGTATTACGATTCTTATTTTCTATGAAGCCGTTGCCATTATCAAAAATAGAAAGGCAAAACAAATTATTTTCTGTTGTTGCACTAAAATGAACCATTGTGGCCTGCGAATGTTTGATGATATTATGTATGGCTTCTTTTGAAATTAACAGCAGGTTTCTTTTTTGTTCATTCGTTAATTCAAAAGAACTGGTTTCCGGAAAATTAAATTCATAATTGATACCGGCATATTCCAGTTGTTCTGCAGTATGTTTCCGTATATAGCTCAGGGTTTCAGTTACAGGGTTATTATCTGTTTTCATTGTCCATACGATATCATTCATATTTTCAATCAATTCATTGGACGATGTAACAATTTTTGACAGTTTATCCTGTGTTGCCGGAGTTGAATCGCCGGTAAGGCCAGCCGCCATGTACCTTATAGATGTGAGGCCTGCTCCCAGGTCATCATGTATTTCCATTGAGATACGTGTTCTTTCCTGTTCAATAGCTTTATGCTTTTCCAGTAATGCATTTTGTTTATGAATTTTTCTTTCATAATAAAGACGAAACAGAATAATAATACCTGTTATGATCAATAAACCTGCAACCAGCTTAAACCAAAATGTTTGCCACCACTTAGGTAAAATGCTGAATTGATAGCTGAGTTCCTGGGGGATTAACTCAGATGCAGGAAAGAATGCTTTCACCAGTAGTTTGTACTTACCCGGCTTCAGGTTTACAAAATTAAAGGCTGACTCTTTTGAAGTTGAACTCCATTCTGTTTCATCTGTTCCTTCTAATTTGTAGCTGTATAAAATTCTTTTTTCATAAAGGGAAGAAGGTACTGCAAATTCAAATCTAAGGGTGGTAGTGGTATTGGGCAGGATAACGCCATCTTGGGGTATTCCCAAACTTTTATTGCCATTTAAAATACGGCTGATTTGTAATTGAGGTATAAATTGAGTGGCATAAACACCCCTTGAAGAAACCCGCATAATATTTTGCATTCCTGAAAACCAGATATTGTTGTGGCTATCAACCTGCACTTTTGTTACATGCATGTACATGTTGTTGACAGATGTGATATTGGTAATTCCATAGCGGCTATTGGATAAGGAAATTTTATCAAGACCGCTTAATGTGGCTATCCACGTGTTATTTGTTTTATCAAAAGTCATGTCATAAATAAAATTATCCGTCAGGCCATCTGCTGTTGTAAAATGAAGCAGTTCTTTTACTGATGTATCTTTTATAGTGAAACAATAAAGCCCGTTATTCCGGGTGCCAATCCATATTTTACCATCTTTGTCTATGGCTATACAGCGTGGTTGAGAGACAGCAATTTTTTTTGAAAAATCGTATTCCAAAATGAGCCTGGCCTGTTGGTTTTGCTGAATAGCCCTGTAACAAAAAACGTTATTCGCTCTGGTAATTACCCATAAACGGCCTTGCCGGTCAAAACAAATCTGGTCTGAAAACCCCGGAAGATTCGTAACAGCCGTATCGCCGGTAATAGAAATAGTTGTAATCGAAGTGCCGGGAATAAAGATATTACCGTAAGCATCAATGATTATCCTGTCATGATTAGTAGCATCACTGTTGTAAAATATTTTTTTTAATTGCAATGGCTTTCCGTTTCTGATGTTATCTGCTTTATATATGGAGTTTATACTACTGATGAGCAGTGATTTATTTTGCATGATAATATTTGTAACACTGATAGCAGAATCCAACTGCCATTTCTTGATCCCATTTGGGGTATAGCAATATAAAGAATGATCAAATTTGTTGAAGATCCATACAGAATCAGTATCTGCGGTTGTACAAATCACTGAACCTACAAAATTGTTTTTTCCTAAGGAACTGTTCAATATCTCCAGGTTATTATTAGCCAGCTTTATAACACCAATCCCTTTACTAATAAGCCATATAGTATTTTCCCTGTCAGAAAACATATGTTCAAGATTATTCAGGTCCAGACCATTGTTTACGCCAAATAATTGCTGATGGCCGGTAGCATCCAAGCGGTTTATTGATGAAGGCATGATTATCCAGGTATTCTTATTTCTGTCCTGTACTATATTCATTAACCGGATATTTTTTAAAAATCGGTATTTCAAAGGGAGGTCTGCTTCTTTTAACTTGCCTTTTCCCATAGCATCCAGGTCAAAGCACCTGATCAGGTTATTAGACACAAAAAGTAAAACCTGCTCTTCTGTAAGGGGAAGAAAACTTGATCCATTAATCTTTAAAAGCGAACTTTCTGTTTTACCCGTATTTTTATTAATCAGGAAGAGGTCACTATATCTGTTGAGTGCATCATACCTTCTCACTAGAAAGCAATTGCCTATTTCAAAAAGACCATCTAAATCCCTGATTGATTTTTTGTTTTCATCCAGTACCGGAATAAGGACAAATTTTTTGTCTTTTAACTGAAAGAGTCCCTGGTCGGTAGCCACATACATCAGATTACTTTCAGCCTTATAAAATTTATTGATCACCGGAGTAAACCCACTCATTTCTACCGGTTTTATTTGCCCCCGTACCAAGGCAGTCAGCTTGTTGGTATTGCTAGCAATAAGAAGCGAATCAGGAGTAATCTCAATGATATCATTTACTATATCATCCGGAAGGCCATCATCAGTAGTATAATTAATAAACCTGGACCCGTCATATATACTAAAGCCTTTGACCGTTAAAAAATACATTCTACCCTTCGTATCCTGAAATACCTTCAATACATTGGCGTTAACCAAACCATCACGGGGTGTAAACCTGATAAAGGGATATTGCTGGCCGAAAGAATAGTAACTGCCAATAGTGAAGAATACGAAAATACAGTACAGCCTTTTCATCAGCATGTTTTGTATAATTAAATATAGCAAAGGTATTTCTAAAAACCTGAGAAGCTGTTTAAAAATGGATAAACTCTTTGGAAAATTAAACTACTCTGCAAAGCAGGTGGATTTATGGGTGTAGCCAATGGCTAAGTTCCGGGATTGAATTTATTAAGCGTTTATTATAAAGGTTGTAATCTAAACAGCTTTGACGTGGATTCGTGGATACACTACGACGACAGAACAATAATAAAACAAAAAGGCCTGCCCCTATAATCAGGAGCAGATTTTCTTTATTTTTTACTCATTCATTCAAAACATTATAACTTCTCAAACTTTGCCTGGAAAAAACGAAGATACTTTGGCTCATATACCATTTTCATTCCTTTGATTGAATTCCGACGTTCATATACTCTTGCTGCTGATTCTGCAATTACATCCATGTGCGCCTGTGTGTACACACGACGGGGAATGGTAAATCTTACTAACTCCAGTTTAGGAT
>JADGPX010000203.1 GCA_017882215.1 Chitinophagaceae bacterium
AAAATTTTATGCTCATACAAAGCGATCAACTCACCTAAAGTAAAAGGAGTTATTTCTTTTACTAAAAAAGAATTGGTTGGTCTGTTTCCTTCAAAAGTTTTATAAGGTATCAATTCTTCAGGAACATTTTCTGCCTCTAATTCTTCTTTTGTTTTACCATTCATTAATGCTTCCGTTTGCGCAAAAAAGTTTGATAATAATATTTTATGATGAAGACCAATTGGATTATGAGTTATAGCCGGAGCAATAAAATCGCACGGAATTAATTGTGTGCCCTGGTGTATCAATTGATAAAATGCGTGCTGTCCGTTTGTGCCAGGCTCACCCCAAATAACAGGACCGGTGGAGTAATTTACTTTTTCGCCATTTCTGTCAACAAACTTGCCATTGCTTTCCATATTTCCCTGCTGGAAGTAGGCTGCAAAGCGGTGCATATATTGATCATAAGGAAGGATTGCTTCTGTTTTAGCACCAAAAAAATTTAAATACCAAATACTTATCAGTCCCATTAATACAGGAATGTTTTTATTAAATGCATTTTCCCGGAAATGCTTATCTATTTCATGTGCGCCTTTTAAAAGGTTTTCAAAATTGTTATACCCGATTGTTAATGCAATGGATAAACCAATTGCACTCCATAAACTATACCTGCCGCCAACCCAGTCCCAAAACACGAACATATTTTCTTCAGCGATTCCGAATTTTTTTACCTCTTCTGTGTTGGTGCTTAAAGCAACAAAATGCCTGGCAACAAATTTTTCATCCAACGCTTTCTTTAAGAACCATTTCCTTGCGGTATAGGCATTGGTCATTGTTTCCTGTGTAGTAAATGTTTTGGAAGCAATTAAAAATAATGTTTCTTCAGGAGTTATTTTCTTTAGCACTTCTGCAATGTGGCTGCCATCTATATTACTTACAAAATATGGCTGTATTCCTTCTATCCAATATGGCTTTAGTGCTTCTGTTGCCATCACAGGACCAAGGTCGCTTCCGCCTATCCCGATATTTACAATGTATTTTATTTTTTTATCTGTATAGCCTTTCCATTTTCCATCATGAACTTTCTTGCAAAAAGTTTTCATTTGGTCAAGCACTCTTTGTATGTCTGGCATTACATCTTTTCCATCTAACGTAACAGGCTTGCCAGAAAAATTTCTTAATGCAGTGTGTAATACGGCTCTGTCTTCTGTTTCATTGATCTTCTCACCATTAAATATAGCTTCTATTGCAGATTGTAATTCACATTCCTCTGCTAATTGTAATAAAAGCTGTAATGTTTTATCCGTAATTATATTTTTTGAATAGTCCCATATAATATCCGGCGCTGCAAGAGAATAGTTTTTAAACCTGTCTACTTCTTCTTTAAATAGTTCTTTAAGATGAATTGATTTCATCTCCTGATAATGCTCCTGTAATTGTTGCCAGGCAGAGGTTGTAGTGGGATTTATTTTTGGAAGCATTTCTTTTAGAATAATTAAAAATTAGGCTTTGCAGAATCACTATTATTTTTATCCTGACTATTTGATTTAGAAGAAGAACTTTCAAAAGTTTTAAGATCTTTAAAATTGTCATCGGTTAATATTAATTTTACTTTAGTTCCCTTAAACACCTGTTCTTCAATTAAAAATTGTATCGCCATAAAACTTACGTCCAATGAGGTATCTTTTTTAATTTTATTTTCATCCACTACCATTCTTATTGTATATTGACCGCTATCTTTTGATAATTGAAATGATTTTTTATTGGTTGATGTTTTCCATGTAGTATCAATATAATCACCGAATTTTTTTGCATCAGCTTCAGTTGCTCTATTCTTAATATACACTTCAATACGGTCATTCACTTTAATCTTTTTTCCATAAGGAGAAGTATTGCAGGAAATAAAAAAAACCAACAAAAACATTAAAATATTGTGAAGTTTTAATTTCATTATTTTTTGAGTTATTTCAATAAATCAATTTAATTAGAGTTGTTCAATCACATTGATTGTTTCCTTTACCATTTGTTCTGTTATATCCAAATGAAATACCATCCTGATCTGTGTGGAAGAAATCGGCATAACCAGTATATCATATTTTTTAAAAGCTTCAGCCAAAGATTTTGCTGAATAGAAATCATCCACTACTTCAAATATGATAATATTAGTTTCTACCGGAAGCATTTTCCCGGTAAATTCTTTTTTCAACAAAGCTTCTGCTGTTTGTTTTGCATGAATATGATCAACCTCCAATCTTTCAATATGATGTTCCAGAGCATACGTACCAGCCGCTGCCATAAACCCAGCCTGCCTCATTCCGCCGCCAAAAACTTTTCTTACTCTTCTTGCCTGTTTTATAAAATCCTTTTTTCCAAGCAATACGCTGCCAACCGGTGTGCCTAATCCTTTACTTAAACAAATTGAAATGCTATCGAAAATTTCTCCGTATTGTTTTGGTGATTCGTTACAGCTTACAAGTGCATTAAATAATCTTGCCCCATCTAAATGCAACTTTAAATTATTTACAAGGCATGCCTCTTTAATCTTTTGAATTTCAGCAAATTCATAGCAACTTCCGCCGCCACGGTTGGCTGTATTTTCTAAACTTACCAAAGTGGATTTTGCCTTATGAACATCATCAGGATTAATAGAATTTAAAACCTGTTCAGCAGTTATTCTGCCTCTGTCGCCATCTATAGCTTTCACCTGTGCCCCTGAATTAAATGCTATTCCGCCACCCTCATAAATATAAACATGGCTTACTTTGTCGCAGATAACTTCATCACCGGGCTGGGTATGGCATTTTATTGCAATTTGATTGGTCATAGTTCCGCTGGGACAAAAAAGCCCGGCTTCCATTCCAAACATTTCAGCGGCAATTGATTCTAATTTGTTTACGCTGGGGTCTTCTCCAAAAACATCATCGCCAACTTCTGCAGTAAACATTGCCTGAAGCATTCCGGGAGTAGGTTTTGTAAATGTATCTGATCTATAGTCTATCATTTTCTGAACCGGGATTTATGAGATTATTGGGATTTTTCAGATTTAATTAGTGCGAATTTAAGGCATTACTAATTATACTTTTAATCTCATTAATCCTAAAATCCTATAAACCTGCCTGCCGGCAAGCAGGTCATGGTTCAAAGACAGTTATTTTTCTGCAAACGCTATGAAATGCGGATTTTGAATTGTAAATTTGCATAATGATTCTAAAGATTGGTACTTCCTTAACTTATCTTTTGCAACATTTCCCCAAATATTCTGTCATATAAGCGTTCGTTAATTATTAATAAATATACACATGAGGCAACTTAAAATTGCTACGCAGATTACTAACCGGGATTCACAGGCGGTAGAAAAGTATCTGCAGGAGATTTCTAAAATCGGGATGATCACTCCGGAAGAGGAAACTATTTTAGCACAGAAAATTAAAATGGGCGACCAAAGAGCTTTAGAGCGTCTTACAACAGCCAATCTACGTTTCGTAGTTTCAGTTGCAAAACAGTACCAGCACCAGGGATTATCATTAAGTGACTTGATCAACGAGGGCAATCTCGGCTTAATTAAAGCGGCACAACGCTTTGATGAAACTAAAGGTTTCAAATTTATTTCATACGCAGTATGGTGGATTCGCCAATCCATTTTACAAGCGTTGGCAGAGCAGGGCAGATTAGTCCGCTTGCCTCAAAACAAAATTGGCACCTACAACAAAGCAAATAAAGCCTACATGGCTTTTGAGCAGGAACATGAAAGAGAACCTTCTACAGAAGAGTTATCTGAGATTCTGGAAATGAGTGAAACTGAGATTAATAATATTTTCCAAAGTAATACCCGTCACACTTCATTGGATGCTCCGGTACATGAAGCAGAGGATGTTGCAATGGGGGATTTATTGAAAGGAGCGGGGGAGACTGATGAAGATGTAATGCACGATTCATTAAAAAATGAAATTCGTCGTGTATTAAAATCTCTTAGCCCACGTGAAGCTGAAATTGTAAATGCTTATTTTGGTTTGGATGGAGAAAATGGAACAACCATTGAGCAAATTGGTCAAAAGTATGATCTTACCAAAGAGCGTATCCGCCAGATTAAAGAAAGAGCTATTAAGCGTTTGCAAAAAGCCAGATACAGCAGTGCTTTAAAGGCATATCTTGGATAAAAATTATATTAATTTTTCATAAGCCGTTTCTTACCAGGAACGGCTTTTTTATGGGGTCTTCTTATCAATTTTATAAGTTTCTTTTTAAGGATTACATTTGAAAATTATTTTTGTTTTTTATGGATAATAGCGAAATAGAACATGTTCATTGTTTAATCATAGGTTCAGGACCTGCAGGATATACTGCAGCAATTTATGCGGCAAGGGCAAACCTGAAACCTGTTTTATACCAGGGAATACAGCCCGGCGGACAGCTTACCATTACAACTGATGTTGAAAATTATCCCGGTTACCCCGATGGAATACAGGGACCTGATATGATGATAAATTTTGAAAAGCAGGCAGCACGCATGGGCACAGATATTCGCTATGGATTAGCAACTGATGTTGATTTTTCTGCGCCACCTTTTAAAGTGCAAATTGATGAAGAAAAATGGATTGAGGCAGATACAGTTATTTTAAGCACCGGCGCAAGTGCAAATTGGCTGGGACTTGAAAGCGAGCAAAGATTGAATGGCTATGGTGTTAGTGCATGTGCTGTTTGTGATGGATTCTTTTTTAAAGGAAAGGAAGTTGCAATTGTAGGTGCCGGGGATACTGCAGCAGAAGAAGCTTTGTACCTGAGTAAGATATGCAGCTTTGTACATATGCTGGTAAGGAAAGCGGAGATGAGAGCAAGCAAAGTGATGCAGGAACGGGTATTGAAAACGTCTAACATAAAAATTTACTGGAACGCCGAAGTAGATGAAGTTTTAGGTGACGCAAAAGTTGATTCAATAAGAGTAAAAAATAATGTTACGGGAGAAAAAAATGTTATTCCGGTAAGTGCATTTTTTGTTGCTATCGGGCACACCCCTAATTCTCAAATTTTTAAAGGCTGGCTTGATATGGATGAAAGCGGTTATATCAAAACAATTCCCGCAACATCTAAAACAAATATTGAAGGAATTTTTGCGGCAGGCGATCTGCAGGATAAAATTTACAGACAAGCTGTAACAGCGGCTGGCAGCGGATGTATGGCAGCATTGGATGCTGAAAGATATTTAAGCGCAAGAAGCCCCCTCTAAATCTCCCCCGATAGGGGAGACTAGAAATGCAATCTATAAACGATTAAACTTTTTGAACGTTTTAAGCCTTATAAACATTTGATTACAATTCACCTTCATAATTTATTATTTTATTCTTTTCATGGAGTGCATGAAGAAGAGAAACTTTTGGGCAATGAATATGAAGTGAATGCTTATGTTCAATTTCATGAAGAACATGCAGAAATTCATTCGCTATCTCAAACAATAAATTATACTGATGTTTTTGATATCATAAATAAAAGAATGCATATTCCATCCGCACTTTTAGAAACAGTTGTAATGGATATAGGTAATGAGATTTATGAAAAATACAATTACGTCAGGCGTATCAATATCTCGCTCAAAAAAAATCATCCGTCAATTGAGGGGATTGATGGCTCCGTTGGCGTAAGCTGGCACAAAGAGTTTTA
>JADGPX010000204.1 GCA_017882215.1 Chitinophagaceae bacterium
AGGTGTGTGCGTTGGCGGGTGACCGACCAAATAATGAGAACTACCTCGTTCAATTATTCTTTGTTCTATTCGCAAACTCCCTGCGGATAATATTTAAAGCGCCACCTGCTTTAAACCATTCAATCTGTTGTTCATTATAAGTATGATTTACGAGGAATGTTTCCTGTGTGCCATCTTTGTGATGAAGATGAACGATAAGTGGTTTATTTACATCGAATGATAATAATCCATCTATATCAATAAGATCATCTTCTAAAATTTTATCATAATCCTCTTTGTTGGCAAAAGTTATTCCCAGCATTCCCTGTTTCTTCAAATTGGTTTCATGAATTCTTGCAAAAGATTTTACCAGTACTGCTCTTACTCCTAAATGCCTTGGCTCCATGGCCGCATGTTCTCTTGATGATCCTTCCCCATAGTTTTCGTCACCTACAATTATAGAACCTACGCCTGCAGCCTTATAAGCTCTTTGAGTATCAGGCAAAGCACCATATTCACCAGTAAGTTGATTCTTTACAAGATTTGTTTTTTCATTAAAATAATTTACAGCGCCTATCAAAAGATTATTGCTGATGTTATCCAGATGTCCTCTGTATTTTAACCATGGTCCTGCCATAGAAATATGGTCGGTTGTGCATTTGCCTTTAGCCTTTATCAGTAATCTCAAATCTTTTAGATCGGTTCCTTCCCATGCAGCAAAAGGATCTAATAGTTGAAGGCGATCACTGTCAGGAGAGACCTTTACCTCTACCTTGCTTCCATCTTCTGCCGGCTGCTGAAATCCTGCATCTTCTACAGCAAAACCTTTTATTGGCATTTCAATGCCCTCGGGTTCTTTAAATTTTATTTTTTCTCCTTTATCATTACTTAAATAATCTGTAATGGGATTAAATGTAAGAGAACCTGCAATTGCCAATGCAGTGGTTATTTCAGGAGATGCTACAAAAGCATGGGTGTTTGGATTACCATCGTTCCTCTTGGCAAAATTGCGGTTATAAGAAGTTAAGATCGAATTTTTTCGATTCAGATCGTTGGAATGGCGTGCCCATTGTCCTATGCACGGTCCGCAGGCATTTGCTAATACCACGCCACCCATTTTTTCAAAAATACCTAAATAGCCATCCCTGTCAACTGTATATCTAACCTGTTCAGAACCGGGAGTGATGGTAAATTCTGATTTTGCCAGCAATCCATTATCAGTAGCTTGTTTTGCCACTGATGCTGCTCTTGTTATATCTTCATAAGAAGAGTTGGTACACGAACCTATTAAACCTACTTCAAGTTTTTCGGGCCAGCCATTTTCTTTTACCGCAGCGGCAAATTTAGAAAGCGGCCACGCCAGATCCGGTGTAAAAGGCCCATTGATATGTGGCTCCAGTTCAGATAAATTTATTTCGATAACCTGGTCAAAATATAAAGACGGATCAGCATACACTTCATTATCACCTGTAAGATGTTGCGCAATTTCATCAGCTGCCATAGCTACTTCAGCCCTGCCAGTACCTCTCAGGTATTCTGCCATTTTTTCGTCGTAGCCGAAAATAGAAGTGGTTGCACCAATTTCAGCCCCCATGTTACAGATGGTGCCTTTGCCTGTGCAGGAAAGAGATTTTGCGCCTTCTCCAAAATATTCCAATATGGCACCGGTGCCGCCCTTTACAGTAAGTATTCCTGCCACCTTTAAAATAATATCTTTGGAGGCTGTCCACCCATTTAGTCTTCCTGTTAGCTTAACACCAATCAGTTTAGGAAATTTTAATTCCCACGGCAATCCCGCCATCACATCACATGCATCAGCGCCGCCAACACCAATTGCAATAATGCCCAAGCCGCCTGCATTAACGGTATGAGAATCTGTTCCTATCATCATACCTCCGGGGAAAGCATAGTTTTCCAATACTACCTGGTGGATGATACCGGCTCCGGGTTTCCAGAAACCAATGCCATATTTATTAGAGACGGATGCAAGAAAATCATACACTTCTTTATTTTGATCTTTTGCTTTGGCAAGATCAGCATTAGCGCCAACTTCTGCCTGTATCAGATGATCGCAGTGAACTGTAGACGGAACGGCAACCGTTATTCTGCCAGCCTGCATAAATTGTAACAGAGCCATTTGTGCAGTTGCATCCTGCATAGCAACCCTATCGGGTGCAAAATCTACATAGCTTTTTCCTCTTTCATAAGATATGGTTGCATCGCCTTGCCGAAGGTGTGCATATAAAATTTTTTCGGTAAGCGTTAAAGGTCTTTTAACAGCTTTTCGTGCAGCCAAAACTTTTGCGCCAAAATTGGTATACACTTTCTTTATCATTTCTATATCAAATACCATGGCTTACTATTTTAAATGAAACGGAGATATAATGGAACTGTTCAAACTTTAAGTTAATTTGAGGATCAAAATTTGCGAATGCAAATTTACAAAAATCGCATGATGATATAAACATAAGTTTAGCATCGGCTTTTTTGAAATGAAAAATAATTTTATTTAAATTTGTGGTATGAATAAAATAAGAAATTTTATTGAGTGGAATGTGTTTGGTGTATGCACCGCTATCGGCGAAAGAATGGGAATTGCTACATCTGTTATAAGAAAATACTTTATTTATATTTCCTTTTTAACTTTTGGCTCACCTGTAATATTTTATTTGTTTATCGCTTTTTGGATGAATATCAAAAATTATATTCAAAGCTCGAGGCGTAATCCACTGAAATATCTTTAATCTTTTTTTTAACGTGATCGCTTGTGGTTGTATTTAATTTATCTCATAATAATTACCAAACTTTATTACAGAATTTTGCCCGCCAACTAAAAGTAAAGCCTGAAAATAATTCTATCGTTATTCCTCCGGATATTGGAGAAGGTATTATAAAAGTGATACAACTCCCTAATGGTTTACAAACTTTAATGGTAAAAATTAATTTTCATAAAGATGTATTGATTAAAAGTGGTAATACAAATCAGGGAGATTATGTTTTAAATTTTGATGAATCAGAAATCCATGATGAGAAAAATACAGACTCCGGAAAAACTATTAATTCCTTTGTAAGATTAACAGGCGCTTCTTTTAAGCATTGGGAAGTTGTGAAAAAAAAATCGGCTGTTCAATATGTAAAAATATTGTTCAGTAAAGAATGGCTTTCAAATTATATCGGTCTGCGTGAAAAAATGTCACTGTTCGAAAAATACATTCCTGTTAAATCGGACGCAGCTGAAAAGGAAAAATTAAATGAGGAATACCGCAGAATTATAAATGAACTGTGGGTAATTAATAATGATGATCCTTTGCAAAACATTTACAATAATAACAGGATATTATTATTGGTGGAGCAGTTTTTTACAAAGATGCATGCTGAAATGTTAAACCCAAAAGGAAAATATAAGTTAACTGCGGATGATGTTTTAAAATTAAAAAAAGTGGAAGCTATTTTAAAATCTCCCGGTAAATCTCCTCCCGATATTGCAGCACTTGCAAAAAAAGCTTTTATGACAAAAGTGAAGCTGTCACATGCTTTTAAACAGGTTTATGGTACCAGCATTTACAGTTATTATCAAAATCAGCGTATGCAAAAATCGCATGAATTATTGAGCACAGGAAATTTTTCGGTGAAAGAGGTGAGCGAAAAATTAGGTTACACAAATCTTTCTAACTTTGTACTGGCGTTTACAAAACAATTTGATACAGCGCCCAAAAGTTTGTTGGAATAAGATCAATTTAATAATTTCAACAACTATTATTTAATTAGTTTGATTTAGAATTTTATAAATTGTAGAATGTTTAGTATTGATTATAGCCATACTGATTATGCAAAGTTGATGAGTGACATGGCGCATAAGATGCATGTAAAATTAAAGCGTAATACATTGGTCATTCCTGAAGATATTGCAAATGGATATTTCAAATACATTCCCCTTGGTAATGGGCTTCAATGTATGTTGTCAGATTATACATTGAACCAGGATATGTACATGCAAAGAAACCGGTCAGATAAAGAATTTTATATCCTTCGCTTTGATGAAATTTCTATCTCCGACACATTAATGGTAAAAATTGATAATGATTATATCCGGGAAGGCAAACAAAACAGGGCTTCAGTTCTGCTAACAAGTTCTTTATACGATTTTGCATACCAGGCTGCAAAAAACACCGCTATAAGAAGTATAAATGTATTAATAACCCGTAAATGGCTTAAGCAATATCTTGACATAAAAAGCATGGATAAAGTGCTTCAAAAATATTTACAATTAAAAACACAGAGTTACAATTTTGCTCCCTTTGATATTGAATACAGAGCATTATTTAATGAAGTGATGGATGGCGGAGATGTTGCAATGAAAAGATCAATTTTGGAGAACAGGATTATGATGATGGTGGAAAAATTTCTTACTCATTTATATCAAAAACTTAATCAATTAACTGAAGATGATAAGATAAAAATATCACCGGATGAAATTAAAAGGCTGATGGAAGTAGAATCGTATTTGGTAAAAGATTTTTCTACACCGCCTCCGCCCATTTCATTTCTTTCCCGTGTTGCAGCGATGAGTACCACTACGTTAAAGAATAAGTTTAAAAAATTATACGGGAATAATTTATACGAATACTTTCAAAAAAGCCGTATGCACCGTGCCAAAATTTTATTACTGTCTCAAAAATATTCAATAAAGGAGATCGGTTCTCAATTAGGCTATTCCAACCTCAGCAACTTTGCCACTGCATTTAAAAAAGAATTTAACCGGCTTCCAAGCCAGTTGATTGCCTGAACCACGATTTTTGGGATTAAAAGATTTATAAGATTAATGTTTTTATAAGATTAAAAATCTACAACTACTTCAGAAATATTCTCTATATTTTTTCTGGTTAATCCCATAAATCTCCCCAAACCTGCCTGACGGCAGGCAGGTCATGGTTCAGACACTGCTGATCTCAGGCGTACCAGTTTTTCAATTAAATTTTCAAGAAGATGTAAGGATAACATATTAGCGCCATCACTTTTTGCTATTGATGGTTTTGGATGTGTTTCTATAAAGATACCATCAGCTCCGGTTGCAATTGCAGCTTTGGCAATAGTTTCAATGAGTTCAGGATTGCCGCCGGTTATGCCGCTGCTTTGATTGGGTTGCTGTAAAGAATGTGTACAATCCATAATTACAGGTACATTATTCATTTTCATTGCAGCAATATTTCTAAAATCAACAACGAGGTCCTGGTAGCCAAAACTATTTCCTCTTTCAGTAAGCATAACTTTTTTATTACCGGCAGAATTAATTTTTTCAACTGCGAACTTCATTGCTTCGCCATTTAAAAACTGCCCTTTTTTTACATTGATTATTTTACCTGTTTTTGCAGCCGCAATAAGTAATTCTGTTTGTCTGCATAAAAAAGCCGGTATCTGTAAAATATCTGCATAGTTTGCTGCTATAGCTGCTTCTTCTGCTGTATGAATATCAGTTATGGTTGGAACAGAAATTTTCTCTCCTGTTCTTTTAATTATTTCTAAAGCTTTTTTATC
>JADGPX010000205.1 GCA_017882215.1 Chitinophagaceae bacterium
ACAGCACTTGCAGGGTATGGCTTTTCAACCAGCAATGCGGGTACACCGAAAGATTGCCCACTATCGAATATTCCTTGTATAAACTCTTTACCGCTTTCAGTAACACTAACCATTTTTATACTTCCATTTACAATCTGATAATAAAATCCAGACATATTTCCTTCAAAAAAAATACTCTGATTTTTTTTATACTTTCTAAAAGTTCCTCCTTTATCTAACAAAAGTTTTTGGGGGATCATAATATTTTTAAAAGTAAGGTCACCGGTGAATAAAATAGGGCGTAAAGATCATTATTATTTATGATTTTAATCATGTTTAAGTTTCCTTTGTTATTCAGATAACTAATGCCTGATGCACAGCAGAATTCGAAAATATTAGTTTGAAAATTCTAAGAAGCTGTTTAAATTTAATTCTTGGGCTGAAGCCCGGCACCCGATATTTTCTAATCAAAATATTGAACACCTGGTATTTGCTTTTCTTTCAATACTTATTAGCTTAACCATGCGTTTCATTTTGTAAATCTTTTTTGTTTGATACCTGCAATTTGGAACTTATTTCCGGTAAAACTAATAAGGGGACTTGAGTGTGAAAGATCATATCTTTTGTTTCACTTTTCCTAAAAAGCCGTTCCATCCATTCATGCTTATGCGGCATCATTACCAACATATCAGCATGATGTTTTTTAATAAACTCATTTAATGCATGTCTTATATCAGTATCCACCGGATACTGAATTGAGGTATCTAATATTTTAACAATCTTTCTTAACTTTTGGGGAGTATCCGATACCTCAAACCATTCTTCATTTTTGTTTTTAATCACTTTAACCACATATAATTTTGATTTAAAAAGTTTCGTGATTGCTGTGAGTTGTCGTGGTACGTCTTTATCTGAATCTATATTATCGCTCGCAAATACCACAATATCCGGATTTTTAAATCTTGCATCTTCAGGTACGATTACTAGAGGTATGTTGGTATTTTTTGCTAATAAAGTGGCTGTACTGCCAAATATTTTTCTGAAGTTTTTACCGCTGCCTTTCATGCCGGTAATAATAAAATCCACCTTTTTTTCATTTGCTATATTAATAATAGCATCTTCTGCCACACCTTCATCGCATATAATTTCTATTATTGCCCGTTTAGGATCTAAAAAATCTGCCTCATCCAATAACTGTTTATCCGTTTGCATCATTATATCATACCTTGATATGCTTGCATTCAATGCCGGGGCAGGCGGTGGAACCTTGTATGCATTAAACAAAATAATATTTGCATTAAGTGCTTTGGCAAGTTGTACTCCATATAATGATGCATTTCGTGATGCCTTAGAAAAGTCAGTAGCAATCAGTATTGTTTTCATGTCTTTTATTTTTAATCAAAAATATATTACTCATTTTTATATTCTGCTGATTAAAGTTATAATAACACTTGACTTTTATCATACCTTTCAATGCTGAATATCATAAATCAGGCTCTCTATCTATTTTACTTTTGAGTTAAGAAATTTTCAATAAAGATTATTTATAAATAATAATAGTATGCTTGGTGAATTGAATGAAATGCAAATTAATAATGTACTGCTTAGTCAGGCAGTCGGCAGAATAGGTTGTACTGATGGTAAAAAGCCTTACATAACTCCGGTAACTTATGTATATGACGGAAAGGATATTATTGGACAAACGAAAGAAGGTCTGAAACTCACGATAATGCGCAAAAATCCAAATGTATGTTTTCAAGTTGATATAATGTCGGATATGGCTAACTGGCAAAGTGTAATAGTGTTCGGTACATTTTATGAGCTTACCAGAAAAGCAGCAGAGAAAGCCAGAAATTATTTATTCAACCATGTATTGCCATTAATGACCAGCTCTACTATCCATGCACACGAACATGAAGTAACAGGCAAGGCAGATGATAGTAATCGTATAAAGCCCGTGATGTATCGCATTAAAATAAAAGAAAAGAGTGGAAGGTTTGAGAAACAATAAAAAATATAATAATGAAAGCATTAGTTTACCATGGTCCAGGTAAAAAATTCTGGGAAGAAAAGCCAAAGCCAACCCTGCTGGAAGCTACAGATGCAGTTGTAAAAATTTACAAAACAACAATTTGCGGAACAGATCTGCATATCCTTAAAGGTGATGTGCCCGAAGTAACAGATGGCCGCATTTTAGGCCATGAAGGAGTGGGTATTATTGAAGAGGTTGGCGCTGCAGTTACTAATTTTAAAAAAGGAGATCGTGTTTTAATTTCGTGTATTTCCTTATGATACTTTTCAAAATGCTGCAAGGGATAAAACTTTAAAGGTGATTCTAACAAATGAAGCTTAAAATACTAATAGCAACGCACAGTTTCATGCAAAATTTATAAATTTATTTTTCTCAAATAACGGCATTGCAATTATAAATACTTATCAATATTAATGGAAGACAAAAAAAATATTTCTGCTGAAGAAGCTGTAAAGATTATACAATCAGGCAATAGGATTTTTATTCATGGCAGTGCAGCAACTCCTGTTCATATTTTAGAAGCTTTACAAAAGAGACATGCAGAACTTAAAAATGTTGAATTAGTAAGCATCACTACATTAGGTAGTATAAATTTTAATGATCCTCTTTACAGAGACAGCTTTTTTATAAACTCTTTATTTGTTTCAGAAAACAGTCGGTCAGTTGTCAATAGTGATCATGGAGATTATGTGCCCATATTCCTGAGCCAGATTCCACAATTGTTCAAAAATAATATTTTGTCTTTAGATGTAGCCATTGTACAGGTTTCGCCACCTGATGCACATGGATACTGCTCTTTAGGCACCTCTGTTGATATTGCCCGTGCTGCGGTTGATATGGCGCCACATGTAATAGCACAGGTAAATTCAAAAATGCCCCGGACACATGGAGATGGTTTCATCCATGTAAATAAAATTAATTCACTTGTGTGGCATGATGCTGAATTGCCTGAAATTGATTACAGTTCTAAATCAAATGATGCAGTAATCCAAATCGGTTACAATGTAGCTTCACTTGTGGAAGATGGAGCCACCCTGCAATTAGGCATTGGTGCTATTCCAGACCAGGTGCTAAAAAATCTTACCGGTCATAAGTACCTTGGCCTTCACACTGAAATGTTATCTGATGGTGTGATACCACTTATTCAAAAAGGTATAATTGATAACAGCCGTAAAAAAATAAATATCGGACGTTCTGTTACAGGCTTCATGGCAGGCACAAAAAAATTATACGATTTTGTAAATGATAATCCTGAAATAAGAGTTATGGATATCAGCTATGTAAACGATACAAGTGTAATAAGGCGAAACCCAAAAGTAACTGCAATAAACAGTGCAATTGAAATTGATTTAACAGGCCAGGTTTGTTCAGATTCTTTAGGAACTTACCAATATTCAGGCATTGGGGGACAAATGGATTTTATGAGAGGCGCTTCATTATCTGAAGGAGGAAAGCCAATCATCGCCTTGCCATCTATAACTTCAAAAGGCCTTTCACGTATAGTTCCTTTTTTAAAAGAAGGAGCCGGTGTAGTCACCACCAGGGGCCATGTTCATTGGGTAGTAACAGAATATGGAATAGTAGATCTGTTTGGTAAAAATTTAAAACAAAGAGCAAAAGAATTAATTAATATAGCTCATCCTGATTATAAACAATTATTAGAAAAAGCCTTTTACGATCGGTTCAAAACCAGATAGTAAAATTTTTGTAACAATTAGCCATATGTGTAATTTCTTTTTATTAATCCCAGATTTAATAGCGATACCCCACAAAGCATACAAATAGCAGCGCCCAATAGCAACTCATTAATCCAGGGAACATTTATATAGCTCATATAAGAAACCCCTTGTATCATTAAAAAGATCTCATTCAAAATAATCCCTGAAATAAAAATGATAATTCCCGAATTTCCTATGCGATTTGTGAAAATAAAATTATTCATTTTTGAATATCCTATTATGAATAGAGTAATTACTCCCAATAGAACCAAATGTAAATAGCCAATTACCACAGGTCTGAAACCGAATGCTATTTTACTTAAATATGGAATGGTAGAACCTGCCTGAAGTAACAACTTTATTGAAAGTGCAATACCTGATAATATCAAAATAATCTTTGCATCTTTTAATACAGTGGCAAAAATTGCTGCCCTGAATTTTATAATTTTTATTAATAAGAAGATCCATCCGATAAGTTGCAATGCTGCTGCAAGAACTACTAACAGATAAACAATGAATGGAATCGGCAACCATAGAGCTGATAAAAAATAAGCCGGCACACAAGCCAAAACAAACATTAAAAAAATCCTTTTTAAAAATAATTGCTTAACCCCTGCGGTTACGAGTTTACTGCATAGTAACCCCATGCACGTAAAGAAAAACCAACCATTATATTGAAAGTGTAAAAAATAATAAATAGTTGCTAAATACCAACTGGGGTGTTGCATTTTATTTGCTAACATGTATGCAAGCGCAAATGCACCTATTGACGAAATAATATTGAAAATAAGTGCCGCCTTGAACCACAAATGACTTACAGATTTTGCAGGTAGACGGTTTAAATCTTTCCAGAAAAAAAAAGCAAATGCATACGAAACAAAAATTGATAAGGTTGAAAAAGTGATAGAAACAATTCCGTATCCTTCCCATGGAAAAGAGAGTAACATACCATATGCTGTTACCAGGTTAGCAGTCAGCAGCCACTTATATTTTTTTAAAAAATTTTTGTGTGTTTTCGTACTGAGATAAGCAACCAGCATAGTTATTAAAACTTGTGTTACCCAGCCTGCAAATGCAAAATGAGAGTGCGCATGTAAAAAATTTTTTTGCTCTATTAATGGAAAGTAGTAAGCGATTTTATATCGCATAATAGTGCCTAATAAGGCAACTATCAGCAGGTTAATAAAAGCAATACGTATCCATTTTTGGATGTCCGATCTTAATTCTATCATCATTCATTTATACAGTGCAAAAGAAAGTTGAAATAAAACTATTAAATATGATTTGAATCATATGTTGCAGCAATTATTATCTCTCACATATAAATTTTACCCTTTTCTATTTTCAGTTCGTTTTTGTTTTCCAGTTTTTTAATAGTTCTTATTACAGTTTCTACACGTAAACCGGTCATATCTGCAATCTGTTGTCTTGATAATTCAATTTTAAAATTTTTTATACCCTGATCTCCGCAATTTTCTTTATGTATTTTTAAGATAGTTAGAACCTTTCCTTCGGTTTTATTCGCTGATATAGCCTTAGCTATCAGTGAATAGTTATAGATTATTTTGGCAAGTATTTTTGTGAATTGAAAATTTATTTTAGGGTAGTCTTTAAGTATTTTTATAAATTCCAGTTTAGATATTTTTATTAGCAAAGTATCTTCATTAGCCACAGCACTTGCAGGGTATGGCTTTTCAACCAGCAATGCGGGTACACCGAAAGATTGCCCACTATCGAATATTCCTTGTATAAACTCTTTACCGCTTTCA
>JADGPX010000206.1 GCA_017882215.1 Chitinophagaceae bacterium
ATAATCGTCTTTCAGATCTGTCGTGTCGGCATAATAAAACAACCACCCCTTGTTGAAGTTTTCTATTTTCCTATACTTTAATTGTGCAGAAACATTCTGTAAAAAAAAATGATCCCGAAATAATTGCCAGATAAAAAATATTTCTTTTCATAAATGTTTTTTTATGTTTTAAGCTCATCCTCAATCCTTCCAAAAATAATATTTCCCATTGCTGTAACGAATATCAGGCGCCCACAAATTTCCATCCTGTGTTGGAATATCAGTTTTGTGCCATGAAGGAAAATTGCCCGGAGAAAAAACACTTCCTGCTTTTTTCCAGTTGATTTTATCCTTAGATGTTTTTATGGCGATTCCTCTGCCGGTATGAAAAACGTAATAAGTATTTCCTTCCTTTATCATCACAGGATCATGCACACGGATATCGCCTTTCAAAGGATTTAGGGTATCCTGTGCATACGTTATTACGGATAAAGCAAATGCTGCAATACAGAAAAATAATATCTTCATTATACAAATTTTAGTCTTAAAATTTTGTTTTATTTAATATAATCATTTAAGCTTTTCCATTTACCATCTTGAGAACTTTGAAAAATTGATTCGATCACTCTCATATTATTTACAGCATCCTCAAGTTCAACAGGCACCGGGGTATTATTAAGTATAGCTTTTGAAAACAGGTCGCACTGGATAGTGTATTGATCAACTGCATCAAAAAAAATTTCTTCAGAACCGCTTTTAGAATGAAGCCAGATTCTTGCTTCTTTATCAGCAGGTGCGTTGAAAGGAATTTCAATTTCAATACGAGCTTCTGTACCCAAAATATTGACACGCTGGTAAGGCTCTAATTGTGTAGAACAGGTAAAAGTGGACGTTCCTGTTAAAAAATCAAGAATACCGGATGCGGTCCGGTCAGTTTTTAATTGCGGATCATACTCAATCATTCCAAAAACTCTTTCCGGCTCTTTAGCAAAGAGAAATCGCGACAAGGAAACACAATAACAACCAATATCCATCATGGCGCCGCCGCCTGCATTTTTTTGATTGCGGATATTGTGGGGATCAATATTGTAATAAGAAAAAAAAGATTGTATGGTTTTTAGTTCGCCGATCTTACCATCGCTTATAAGTTTTTTAGCATACTGCCATTGCGGATGAAAACGATACATAAAAGCTTCCATTACTTTCAGATGTGGTTTTTGATAAGCAGCGTTTTGTAATTGCTGTGCCTCGTAAGATGTAAGCCCAATAGGCTTTTCACACAAAACATGTTTACCTGCCTCTAATGATTTTATTGCCCATTCAACATGCAGATGGTTGGGCAGTGGAATATAAACCGCATCTATTTCAGCATCGCTTAATAGTTCTTCGTACGAGCCATAAGCTTTAAAAATATTCAGGCGATCTGCTTCTGCCTGCGCCGTTTCTTTATTTCGTGAAGCTATAGCAACAACATTACAAAATTCTCCCCGCTGCATCGCAGGAATTACTTTTTCTCTACCAATTTTAGCTGTGCTTAATATTCCCCAACTAACTTTTTTCATATAAATTATTTTTCAAATTATTTGCATCTCAATAATGGAAACTCATTACCAGTTCATCTTCAGCAAAGAAACTCCCTGGCGTGGTAATAAAATATTTATTTGGCCAGTTTCACCTGTTACATTTATTTTTTCAGGCTTGCCTGTTGTTTGCAACAGCCCGGCTTTTTCAAGTTCTTTAATTTGTGCCTTGGTAGGGTTTTGAGGCGAACCCATTTTCTTCCATACTTCATAAGAATTGCTGTGCTCATTATCAATCCTGTACTGAGTAAGTGTAATTTTTTTTGACGGTATTCCACTGATAGTAATTTTTACATTGCATACACTACCCTGCTTATCTTCATCATGATAGTTCCAAACCATTACTGCTGCGTTGTTATTATTTTTTGATGCAAGAGCACCCACATCTGTTTGCCCACGAACACTTGAGTCTAAAATATTTTTAAGAGAATACATATTGCTTGCCTGTACCTCAACTCTTTTACCTGTCATCATTCCAAACATTCTAAAAACATTTAAAACCGGTTTATCTACACCGTTAGTGGCAAGATCACGAAAGCCATAAAACCAGGGCTGGTCTTCAAATTCAAATGCCCATGTTACAGCGCCGATAAGATTTGCATTGTATTTATCAGCAAGTGCATATTTGCGTGCAAAAGCAGCAGCAGTATAACTGGAATACATAGTTCCATTGCGATAAGCATTTTGCGGATTTGTTGCCATGCCGCATGCAGCACATCCTTCAGGGTCTGATTCTCCAATTACAACAGGAATATTTTTTAGCTGAGGAAAAGAAGTTATGAGTTTGAGAGCATCATTGATGTTTTGCAATTGTTGCTTAACATTCATTACAACAGTTCCGTCAACAAGTTTAGGTGAACCTTTAGCATGAAACAAAACAAGATCAAGCGGCGAACCGATTTTTCCTGTTGCATAATTGGTGTCATTCAAACAATGTTTTATAAATGCATCAAGAAATTTAGTGCCGCCGCCGGTGATGTTAGCGCCACCAATTTTAGCTGTAGGCAAAGCCCGCTTTAAACCATCCGCAGCATAATCATAGAGCTTTAAATATTCCTGCAATGTACCTTTCCAGTAACCGCTGTTGGGCTCGTTCCAAACTTCCCAATACCAGCTTTCCACTTCCTTTTTTCCATAGCGATCTACAGAATGTTTCACCCATTCATAAACAAGGTTGCCCCATTTTTTATAATCTTTTGGAGGATAAGCCCAGCCGGTTATTATCTTGTCGTAAGGCATGCCCGGCTTCCAGTCATGCTTGTAAGGCTGAGGATGTGTTGATAATGCTTCGGGCATAAAACCAATTTGTGCAAGCGGCTTCATACCACGTTTTATATAAGTATCAAATATGCTGTCAATTATTTTCCAGCTATACACAGAATTTCCGTTTGCATCTTCAGTGTAGGCATTTGTTGAGCCCCATTTTAATGCAGGAGTTCCATCACCGGTTGATAACAAACTATGTGTTCTTACATAAACCGGAACCGGACTTAGCGCAGCAATTTCAGATAACAATTTTTTACCGTCCTTCATGTAAGTATAGTTGGGCTCATCGTAGCCAAACCAAGCCCATAGCGGATTCATGTTACCTATTGGTTTGTTCAGATCAACATTTATTGTTGCGGTGTTTGATTGGGACTTCAGAAATAAAGGAGTGAATGTATTTATAATGAATAGTAATAAAATATGTAACCCAGGTTTCTTCATAATTTTATTTTTCTTTTTGTTGTTTTCAAACCAAGTAACGAAATATATCGTTCCTACGGAACTTGAATTGTCTTTTTAATAATTTCCTACTGATATTTCGTTCCTAACGGAACTAAATTATTATTATCACCAAATAACTTACGCCATACTTTTTTCATAATCAATTCCCATCCGGTTTTACAGAAGCCATTGACGGGCTGTTTGGCCAATAAAATGATGAAAAATTATCAGGCTTCGCCGGATCAAAATCCGGTGTATTTTGTTTAAAAAATTTTGCAAGAGCCGGTACATTTTCTTTTATTCCTTTTACAATGATCTTTGAAATTTCATAAGCGCCAAAGGGTGAAAAATGCGTATTATCTTTCAGCTCTTTTGTTTGACCAGAATAGGTATTGGCAGGAAAATGTACAAATGCTTTTATTGATTCCTGCGGTCCCCATGCTTCATACATTGTTTTACTCATAGCATTCAAATCAATCAAAGGAGTGTTTTCTTCTTTTGCTGTTTGTCTTACTGCTTCGGGATAGTCACCTAAAGTTTCTTTTATTTTTCCGGTACTATCAAAGCTTCGTCTTTGCATAGATGTTACCAGTACCGGTATCCCGCCTTTCTTTTTTACTTCGGCAATAAAATATTTCAGATCTTTTTTATAACTGGTAAATGCGCCAATGCCAGGACCTTTTTGCTTTTGATCATTGTGACCAAATTGAACAAACGCATAATCCCCAGGCTTCATTAAACTCAATTCTTTTTCAAATCTTTTTTCGCCGATAAAGCTGCTTAGTGATTCTCCTGACTCTGCATAATTAGCAACGGCTACTTTTTCAGGCACAAAAAAAGAAGGAAGCATTTGCCCCCATGCGGTATAAGGCTCTTCTGCCTGGTCAACTTCTGTAGAATTGCCGGCAAGAAATACAGTAACTACATTCTTTGCAGCAGGAGTGATTTCAATTGCATCTATTTTAGGCTCAGCACTATTAAACTCAAGCGTAAGCTTATTATCCCAGTGCAGGTAAGCATGTTCACGGAGTTTGAGTCGTACACGGCTAATACCATTACTGTTCCTTATCATGCTGTCACGGATGTGAAGAGTGAATTCAACGGTTTTTACTTCACCTTTTTTTGTTTGGATTCTGTTGATCATCATACGCCTGCATTCGGCACGTATCGCAGCATCTGAAGTCCCTTCTTTATCACCGAGAGTGATTTTTACATTGTAATTTCCTTCAGGCACTTTTACTGAAAAATAAAATGGTTTAGTACTTGTAACAAATGCATCACTCAGAGCATCTTTACCACTTCGCTTAACATCAGTAACAGCCGCTCCTTTTTCAAAACCAAAGCCTGCTTCATCACTATATATGCTGGCTGCGCTTACTGCTGTATAACCTAAAGCAGTTTTGCCCGAACCAAAATCAAACTTGAATGAAGTATTTGTTCCTTTTGCGATTTTTTGAGCAATACAACCGTTTCCAAATAAAACAACATGAGTGATAACTGCTAAAAGAATGCGTTCTTTTATTTTCATATTTTTTAATTAAGAGTTGATATTATTCAATTTTTTTTATTCTGCTCTTATAATTCTACCATAGCTTTTATTACGCCTGTTGCAGGATTAAGCCAGCTTTCAAATTCAGATTTGACTTTTTCAAAAGCAACACGATGCGTTATATAAGTTGTAGGATCAACGTATTCCTTTTTCATTGAATCAACCACATGCTCAAAGTCTATTCGGTTAGCATTGCGGCTGCTCATTAATGTTGCCTCTCTTTTATGAAACTCAGGATGGCTGAAGCAAATATCACCTTTCTGCAAACCGATCATTACATATCTTGCTCCGTGTGACATGTATTGAAATGCAGTATTGATAGCTTTTAAACTTCCGGTTGCATCTATCACTACTGTTGGCATATCACCATTTGTAATTTCTTTCAGTTGTTCTATAACGTTGGGTGAAAATGCATTAACTGTGTGCGCAACCTTTAGTTTGTCTTTACAAAATTGTAAGCGTATATCATTTATATCCAAAGCAATTACTTTACCACCAGCTATTCGTGCAAATTCCATAGTTCCAAGACCAATTGGGCCTGCACCTACAACTAAAACAAATTCGTCAGGCATAACTCCAGCACGGCGAATACCATGTGCACCAATAGCCAAAGGCTCTACCAATGCCAATTCATCAAAGCTTAAACCTTGCCCGTGTAT
>JADGPX010000207.1 GCA_017882215.1 Chitinophagaceae bacterium
CCAAGGGTAAATTCTGGCCATTGGTATGGATGGATAGCAGTAAGAAGAATTTTCCTCAAACAGTAGTTGGATTATATACCGCAGTAGGTGATGTTCGCCAGGGTCCCACTAATAACAAAGGCATGTTTCATGAAGCTCTTGCAACAATGGGAGCCACGCTAGGGGCTACTTTGGTGGGTATTGATAAAACCAACCGGCAAAACCTGAACTATGTAGGTATGCTTAAAAATTATTTTAATAAAGAAACCGGTTGGAACATTATGATGAATAATACCTGTCCGGAAGTGGCGTTGTTGGGTGGTGGTTATGGCCGTGACTGGTGGTATGATGTTTATCCAAATGTTTTGTTTTATGCCATCTGCGATCAGTATCCCAATGAGCCTGGTTTTACTGAAATAGCCAGGAGTATTGCCGATAAATTTTATGCAGCAGATTCTATATTAAATGGCAATTACGATTATTCTTATTTTGATTATGGGAAAATGAAACCCATAAAAACACAGATCTGTGCACAGCCCGATGCTGCTGCCGGACATGCATGGGTGCTATACGCAGCTTATAAAAAGTTTGGCGATCCAAGATATTTAAAAGGTGTCATCAGTGCCTTAAATGCTTTGCAATCTCAATCAAAAAATCCTACTTACGAAGTGTTGATGCCCTTTGGTGCCTATTTATCTGCAAGAATAAATGCGGAGTTGGGTAAGCACTATGACATGAATAAAATGCTTGGCTGGAGTTTTGACGGAACAGCCATTTGTAGAGAAGGGTGGGGTGTATTGGTAGGTAACTGGAATGGCATAGATATATCGGGCATTGTTGGCAGCACGGTTGATCATGGCGGATATGGTTTTTTAATGAATACCTATGATGCAGCATGGCCTTTAGTTCCAATGGTTCGGTATGATCAGTCTTATGCCATTGCTATCGGTAAATGGATGCTGAACGCCGCCAATGCTGCCAGGTTTTTTTATCCGCAATACATGTCTGATGATCACGAAACTATTCCCCAACTGGCAGAGGTTACCAAAGGCGTGATAGGTTATGAAGGCATGGTTCGCAAATCAACCTACCAACAACATGAAAATTTAAAAGGCCCTGTAGCGCAGGGTGACGGGCCACTTTGGGTACCCGGTAAAAACCCAGAAGTATCCCAATTCAGCGTATATGGCAGCGGGCATGTTGGCATTTTCGGTAGTATTATTCGTGCAACTAATGTTACAGGTGTTTTACAATTGAATTTATTGGCTACCGATTTTTACCATGATAAAGCGTATCTGTCTTTTTTGTATTACAATCCTTATACAACCAGTAAAACAGTTTCAATAAAAATTGAGTCAGGTAAAAAAGTTGATCTGTATAATACCGTCTCCGGAAGTTTTATAGCCCGCAATGTTTCATCATCTGCTCAAATAAAACTTTCGCCACAAAATGCAGCGGTAATTGTTTGCGTTCCTTCAGGTGGCAAAGTAACTTATGCAGGAGAAAAAATGCTGGTGAATGGAATTGTAGTTGATTATATGTTTCAGCGAAAAAGATAAGCATTGATTTAAAATGTAAGGCAGTTATTTAAACCGAATATTGCAATCTTGCTTGTAAACTTAGCAGTGACAATGATTTTGGAAGCCGGAGCACAATAGAAAATCTGCTGTACAAAAGTGCGACGCCAATGAAGCTTAACAGTATTGTAAATGTGGGTGTTCAAAAAAACGCCGGTTAAGATTCTCTATAATCTCTTCCAAACCTCCTTTAGAGGATGGGAGGCTGGTCTGATCAATTTTTTTCTATTGTAACATTTTCATTTAATATTCCTCAGTTGGTAATTCTTAAGTATAATGAATAAAAAAAATGGTAAGCATGAAAATACATTCTAAATTATTTTTATTATCAGCAGTTTTGTTATTATGCATATTGATCATTTTTTGTTCCGGTGCTTTGAAAGAAAAAAGTACAACAAAAAATTGGTGGAAAGAATCGGTTTTCTACGAAATATATATGCCTAGTTATGCCGACAGTAATGGGGATGGGTACGGCGATTTTAAAGGTATGACCAATAAGTTGGATTACTTACAGTCGCTGGGGGTGAAAGGTATCTGGCTCACCCCTTTTTTACAATCACCAAAAGTAGATAATGGTTATGATGTAGCAAGCTATTACGATATTGATTCTACTTATGGCAACATAGATGAATTTAAAAAGTATTTATCAGAAGCACATAAAAGAGGGATTAAAGTAATTATGGATATGGTGCTCAATCATACCTCTACAGATAGTAAATGGTTCCGGGAGTCACGAAAATCTATCAATAATCCTTACCGGGATTATTATATTTGGAAAGATAAACCCAACAATTGGGAATCCTTTTTTGGAGGCGGGGCCTGGCAAATGGATACGCTAACCAATCAGTATTATTATCATAAGTTCGATGCAAGAATGGCTGACCTCAACTGGTCGAATCCAAAAGTAGTTAAAGAGATACAAATAGTACTTCGGTATTGGTTAAATTTAGGAGTGGATGGCTTTAGACTGGATGTGATCAATTTTTTAACAACAGATGGCATTACTACTGATAATCCAATGAAGAATGGAGTTCAGCAGCACCTTAACGATATCAATCAAACAGGTGTTAAAGAGGCCATGAAAAAGATTAAATTGATTGTTAATGAATATGAGAATCGTTTTATTGTGGGAGAGATTGGAAGTGATAAAATAGAAGTGTTGAAACAATATCAATCAACGGAATTATTGGATGTGGTTTTTAACTTCAACTTTGGAAGTATAGCTAAGTTCTCTGGCCAACGTATTTTTGATGAGTTACAAAGTATGGAAAAAAACATGCACAGTTATCCTACCTTGTTTTTCGGCAGCCATGATATGCCCCGGATGATAGATCGTCTTGGGGATGGGAATACAGATAGAGCTACGGCATTAGCTGCTTTGATGCTTACGGCAAAAGGAATTCCATTTATTTATTATGGAGAAGAAATAGGAATGCATAATATCATAGCTCAACATATTGAAGAAATGGTAGATATACAAGGTAAGACACATTACCAACTCGCTCTTGCTACAGGTAAAACTTCAGCAGAAGCACTTATTGAAGGAAATGAGCACAACCGGGATAAATCACGCAGTCCAATGCAGTGGAATGGAAACGCTTTCGCTGGTTTTTCAACAAAGAAAACATGGATAAAAATTAACCAGGATTACAAGGAAGTCAATGTGCAGGATTTAACGAAGAAAGAAAATTCTATTCTTAACATCTACAAAGAGTTGATAGCCTTAAGGAATAAGGAGAAAGTGTTGCAATATGGAAACTATGACAGGCTTGAATATAAAGAAGATCAGATTTTGTTTACCCGGTCATTTGACGGTGATAAAATTACAGTAATCATTAACTTTGGTATAGAAAAGAAAATGATTCTTCCAACAGGGGCAAAAATACTAATGGGAAACACCGAACTCAAATCAAATAGTTTTATTATTTACAGAAACTATGTATCATACCTATACCCGACACAGTAGAGAGATGCCATTGTGCATGTAACGAACGGGAATTAAGCGGGCCATAACTCATATAGGCATTGTGCTGATCGCAACATTATCTTTTATTGCATGGGAATGTTGAAAAGTCCATACCTTAACCACAGGTGATAGAATTTTCTATAAATTCTATTTTTCTTACTGGCTTTGCAGGCAAGCTTAATAATTTTTTACAATTAATACCCGCAAATTCAAGGTATCATATTCCTGATTCAGTGTTTTTGCAAACAGTGATTATATGATTGCTGTTGCTTAATCCTTCTATTTTTATTGTATTGTTTTTCCATTTGGTTTGCAGCCTTACAGGTTCCATGTTATCAATGATCACTTCAATATAGTTATGAGAATTTTCATAAAGCACTTCATCATTTAAAAAAATTTCGCAGAGATCGCCATTAAATTTTGCTTTAACATAAACTCCCGGCGACCAAAACCTTGGTAAGGAAACATTTTCTCTTTCAATTCTTCCGGTATATTGTATCAAAGAATTATCAGGGCTATGATACATTTTGGATTCCTGCACCGGCTTTGCTTCAACAATAAAAATGTTTAATTTTTTCTGAGCGCTGAAGCTTGCAAAATTTAAAATAAGAATTAAAAAAGCAATACCGGGTTTAATAATCCGCAAGGTTATTTATTAAAAATTATTTTTTTAGAGTTCATTAAACAAATCTTCTTACTCCGGTTGATGTATAAGTTTGCCTGAATTCTTTCGGTGTGCTGTCCTTTTTCTTTTTAAAAATGCGGTTGAAATTTGACATATTATTGAAACCACATTTGTAAGCAACCTCATTGATGCTATTGGTAGTGTCAATAAGCATACGTGTTGCGTGCCCCAGGCGTACTTCATTTAATGTATCAATAAATGTTTTTCCTGTTCTTAATTTAAAAAACCTGCTTAATGATACTTCTGCCATCCCTGCAATTTTTGCGGCATCACCCAATGTAATATTTTCACTAAAATTATTATTGAGGTATGCCATGATATTTTGAATCCTGCGGCTATTATATGAAGGTGTTTCTATGTTGAAAGATACATCTGAGAGTGTTCTTAAATTTCGTGATGTAGAAAGATCATGAAGAACAGACATGAGTTCCAGTACCGAATCGAACCCATGCTTTTGTTGTAATTGAATCAATCTTGGCATAATGGATAAGGTAGTGGCCTGGGAAAATAAAACACCTCTCGAAGAACGCTGAAGGAGTGTTCTGATAAAACTCATTTGATTGCGATGTAAAAATTTTTCATCAAAAAGGTCACGATGAAATTGAATGGTAATTTCATTGATGATTTTGCCTTTACATTTATGTGTAAACCAGCCATGTTGGAGGTTTGGTCCTATAAGCACCAGTTCAGTATTTCCTATTTCTTCAACATGATCGCCCACTACACGTTTGGCTCCTGCTGCATTTTGAATGAAATTCAATTCAAATTCTTCATGAAAGTGTAATGGAAAATCAAATTCTTTTTTGGACCTGGAGAATATTGAAAAGCAATCACTTTGCGTAAGTGGCGTAATCTCCCTTAATATTTTTGTTGTTAGACTCATGATAAAAAATAATTAAATAGATAAAAGCGTATCAATAAAGTATTATCAAATAATTTAGACTGATTTTATAAAGATCATTGTTAATAATAACAGGTAAGGCATAAAATTATAATTTTGAATAATAAAATATGAATAAAAGATAAAAAAGTATTGATGTAGTGTTATAAATTGAAATAGTTTTGAAAAAATAAAACTTGTATTATGAGAAATATTTTATCCATGAAATTGTTGATGATTTTATTCTCCACATTTTCAGTCATCACAACCTTGGCACAAAGCAAAACAGTTTCCGGTTCCATTACAGATGATAAAGGAGATGTTCTTTCCGGCGCTAC
>JADGPX010000208.1 GCA_017882215.1 Chitinophagaceae bacterium
AGCAATAAATATGATGTAATTCTCACAGAGATCGGCGGTACGGTTGGTGATATTGAAAGTCTTCCTTTTATTGAAGCAGTACGTCAATTGCAATGGGAAATGCCTGAAGAGGATTGTCTTGTTGTTCATTTAACATTGATACCATATTTAAAAGCCGCAAAAGAACTAAAGACAAAGCCAACACAGCATAGTGTAAAGATGCTTAGTGAAAATGGTGTGCATCCTGACATATTAGTTTGCCGAACAGAAAGACCATTAAGTGATGAAATAAAAAGAAAGCTTGCATTATTCTGTAATGTGAAACAGGATTCAGTTATTGAGGCTATGGATGCTTCCACAATTTATGAAGTGCCGATTGCAATGCTTAAAGAAAAGCTTGATGTTATTGTGTTGAAAAAATTAAACATTACAAATTATCACGAGCCTGAATTAGATAAGTGGAAAGACTTTTTAGATAAACTTAAACATCCTAAGAATAAAGTCACCATTGGTTTGATTGGTAAATACATTGAGTTGCAGGATGCATATAAATCTATTTTGGAATCATTTATTCATGCAGGAGCAATGAATGATTGCAAAGTACAGGTAGTTAATGTGCATAGCGAATTTATTACAGAAGAAAATATTGCTGAAAAATTAAGTGAGCTGGATGGTTTATTAGTTGCTCCTGGTTTTGGACACAGGGGTGTTGAAGGAAAAATTATTGCTGTAAAATATGCCAGAGAAAATAATTTGCCGTTTTTTGGAATTTGTTTGGGAATGCAGATGGCAGCTATTGAATTTGCAAGAAATATATTGAATATAAAAGATGCAAATTCCACTGAAATGCAACCTGGTACTGCAAATCCTGTAATTGATATGATGGAAGAACAGAAGAAAATTACCATGAAAGGTGGTACTATGCGGTTGGGTTCTTATCCATGTATCATCAAAGAAGATTCATTGGCGTACAGGATATATGGTAAAAAAGAAATTAGCGAAAGGCACCGTCACCGCTGGGAATTTAATAACGCCTATTTAAGTCAATTTGAAAATGCAGGAATGATAGCCAGTGGAATAAATTCTGAAACAGGATTGGTGGAAATTATCGAACTTCCGAATCATCCCTTTTTTATTGGGGTTCAATATCATCCTGAATTAAAAAGCACAGTTGAAAACCCGCAGCCAATTTTTGTAAGCTTTATTAAAGCTGCTAAAGAGTTTGCCGAAGCAAAGCATTCAATAAAAAACCCTTTGCTGCAAAGTGAAATGATATAGACCACCACTGATTGAATGATAATAATGATGAAAATGATTTGGATAATCTAATTATCATGGTTATCATTTAAAATCATTAGCATCATAGGTCAATTCTCCTGCTTACTTAAAATCTCTTTTTTCATTTTACTCCAAAGTCCATCAAAAGTTTCATGCTTTTCATCACGCCATCTTTTTGAAAACGCTTTTATTTTTTCACTTTTATCTTCTTTTGTTATGGAGAAAAACGCAGTGATGGCTTCCTCATCATTTGTTTTTGCCATGGCATTATACATTTCTTTTAATTCCTGTTCTTTTTTCATATTAGAATAAGCAATTTCTTTTTCCATTTCCTCACGCAGCCTTACTTTTTCATCATAGCTTCCTGAAGGCAATAATGTTTTTGCGATCACCGGCATAAGCTCTATCAGCATCAGAATTATCACCAGTAAATAATACCGAAACTGTAAAGCAGGATTGCTTTTTATAAGATTATTCAGCGCTTCTATTCTTGTTAAAAACCCATCATTAAAATAATTAGTAAATAATAATTCTTCCTTTTTTATGTTATCATCAATAGTTTGCCGTTCTTTTTCAATTGTATTCAATTTTGGCTGATCAGCAGCTGCAAGAGCTTGATATTCTGTATCGAGTTTTTCATATTCTTTTTTCTTTGCGAGAGCAATATCTTTTATACCGATCTTACCAGTTCCACCGCTTCCGTCTGTTTCAGCAATATAATTATCTCTTGCTTTTGAAACATCTGTATATTTTTTATTGAGCTCGTTTTGCAAAGTTGTTTTTTGTTCTGCTAATTCTGTTTTACGGATTTTGTAAACTGCATCAAGCTCTTCTCGTTTTTGAATTTTCTTTTTTTCGTTATCCAAAGAAGTTTGCAGTTTTATTTCTTTATTAAACATGTACAATATTGCAGGCTGCGCCATAAAAACACCAATCGTTAGCGCCAGCAATCCTCTAAACAAAAGTGGTGTAAATCTGTTCTTATTAAATTTGGTGATTCCTTTTATTAGCGCCCTGTCAATGGTAAGAATAATAAAGCCCATGAATGTTCCCAGCGCAACAAATAAAAATGCATTATCAATTATAGTTGAGAAAAAATACGTCCATGCCAGAGTTGCAAAAAGCCATGTTGTAAGTACAGTCATTCCCACAATTTTAAAGCGGTTTCGGTCAACTACACTATCCACCAAAAGTTCTTTTTCTGCCGTTGAAAGCCACCATAAAAATTCAGAGAATTGAGAAGGCTCATAATTTTCCCTTTGGGAAATAGAAACGTTTTCAGGCATTGTAATTAATTGAGAGTTTGAAAAATATCCGCCAATAAAAAAATTATCGTACAGATGTACTCAAGAGTGAAGTTGAAGCCGGCAGGCAGGTTGATAAGGAAAGCGAGACCTTATCTTTTGCAAACATATTTTATAAACGAATACATATTTATTCATATTATCCATCACAACATAACATTAACAGTTTGTTGGTTGGGTGGTTTAAACTCTTAATAAGTAACAACCGTCTATTACCTATCTTTGCTCCCGAAAATTTTAGAGGGTATTCAACTAAACAAAACATCATGAAAAATTTATTATTCTCAATTTTATTGTTGGCTAACATAACCGCATTTGCACAACCTAAAGGAATGGGAAAAAACGATGCCGATGCCAAGAAGATATTAGATGGAGTGAGCGCCAAATTCAAAAGTTTTAAAACTGTTACAGCAAAATTTAATCTTAAAATAGAAAATTCTGCGGGCAAGGTCCAGGGCTCAAAATCAGGAGTGGTAAATTTAAAAGGAACCAAGTACAGAATAAATATTACCGGTGAGGAAATTTATAGTGATGGTAATACAGCATGGACGTATGATAAATCAAGTAATGAAGTGCAGATAAATAATGTGGAACGTTCTGCTACTACCATTACACCACAAAAAATGTTTACTAACTTTTATGATAAAGATTTTTTGTACAAAACAAATCCTGATGTAAAAGTTGGCGGCAAAACCATGCAGGAAATTGAATTAACACCTATTGATAAAAGCAAACCATTTTTTAAAGTATTGGTTGATATTGATAAAGCCACTCAAACTATAAGACAAACAAAAGTTTTTGAAAAGAATGGTAACCGTTATACATACAGCGTTGTTAGTATGTCGACAAATACCGCTTTACCGGATGCATTATTTGTATTCGATGCAAAAAAATATCCTAAAGCAGAAGTCATAGACCTAAGATAATATCCCCAATGAAACATGTGTAAAGACGTTGCTCCCGATAGCTATCGGGAGCAACATCTTTTTTATTTAGAGGAATATTTAATTACCCCATCTGAAAGTATTGATCTGTAAACCCGCCAGGTCAATCACCCTGTCAACAACTGTAGCAGCAGCTTGTTCAATGGTTTTGGGTTTGCTGTAAAAAGAAGGGGTAGCTGGGCAAATAATACCGCCTGCAAGAGTTACTGTTTCCATGTTGCGGATATGAATAAGATTGTATGGAGTGTCTCTTATTACGCAAATTAATTTTCTTCTTTCTTTTAAAATAACATCTGCTGCTCTGGTGATAAGATCATTGGAAACACCCGATGCAATTCTGCCTAAGGTGCCCATGCTGCAGGGGCAAATTATCATAATATCATATTTACCCGAGCCCGATGCAAAGGGAGCTAAAAAATCCTGCTGGGAATAAAATTTTAGATCGTATTTACTATCCCGATAACTATCGGGATCATTATCCAGTTCTGTTTTCCAAACCAACTTTGCATTTTCTGTCATTATCACACTTAGTTCACTCCATTGTTCTTTGATTACTAATAATTTATCCAGCAATAGTTTTGCATAAACTGAACCACTTGCCCCGGTAATTGCTACAACAATTTTATGCATCTTTTAAGTTTATGGATCTAAGTATGAGCAGATAATAATTTAATTTGAGCTGCTCAATAAATTATGAGTACAAACGTTTAATAGTTACAAGATATGCAAAAACTAAAACCTGTTTTATTCTTTTGTTTGATAATTTTTTGTTCTGCCACACTTAAAACGGGCAGCAATGAAAAAATTCAATGGCTAAAGATTGATGAAGTATCAATAAAAGTAAAGGAACAAAGCAAGCCTGTACTTATCGATCTTTATACTGATTGGTGTTATTGGTGCAAAGTGATGGATAAAAAAACATACACTAACAGCAAGGTGATAGATTATATAAACGGGCATTTTTATTCGGTAAAGGTTAATGCAGAAACAAAGGACGCAGTAAACTGGAAAGACAAAACATATATATACAATAATAAATATCAGATAAATGATTTTGCATTGTTCCTTACATATGGACGGGCTTCTTTTCCTACAACAGTAATTATTGCCGATGAGAATTCAGCGCCAATTCCTGTTGCCGGTTATTTAGAGCCGAAAGAATTAGAGCCGATATTAAAATATTTTGGCGAAGGAGCTTATAAAACAAAATTTTTTCCTGAGTTTGAAAAAACTTTTAAATCAACATGGTAATTATTAAATGAAGATATTTTCTCCCGAAGCTTCGGGAGGAGCAACTTGGTTTTTCATAGGATATTGGATTATAACGGGAGTGGATTTTTATCCGGCTCCCTTTTTATTGTACCTCATCCCTAACCCTTCTCCACAAGTGGAGAAGGGAAATAAAAATACTTTGCTTTTATTCTATCTATACCTATTTATTGTTAATAAAATTTTAAATACAAATTGTACTGCAACCAACCCAAACCGTACATCGTCTATTAATTGGTTTCTCAGTGTTAAGATAAATAGTTAAGATTTTTGATTAGTTCCCGGGCTTCTTTTTAGTTCCCCGGTTTTTTTATTTAAAAAATCTTAATTTCTCTTTTTAGAAGCCAGCATCCGTCACCGTGAGTGCCGCCGTCTGGTCTCCGACCAACGGCAAAACATGCATTAAGCAACTTGTTTTTATTTACATAGATTAGTACAATGAAACAAAGATACCTTGATTACTGGCCACAGTTTTTTACAGCCATTATTAATGAATGGAAACAGGTACTTGCTGAACAGATAGTTTTGGAATGCTGACACATTTCGCCGTGGTCGGTCTTCCTGCCCAGGTGTGTGCGTTGGCGGGTGACCGACCAAATAATGAGAACTACCTCGTTCAATTATTCTTTGTTCTATTCGCAAACTCCCTGC
>JADGPX010000028.1 GCA_017882215.1 Chitinophagaceae bacterium
GTACCTTATCTTATCAATGCCATTATTGAATCTACATCATTTCGGGAAGGCAGTATTTCTATTTAAATAAAAATTTATGACTCTTGTTGAAAAGATTAAAACAATTGGACATATTATTTACTGGAGATTGAACTGGGATAAAAAAGACCTTGACTTTCATCCCGGAGAAACTGTTTCATCAAAATTTATAACTGCCAGGGAAGCCGCTTCACAGATCCCTGATGGATCAACCTGTATGAGCAGCGGTATAGCCGGCAATGCAAGGTGCTCTGTTTTTTTCTGGGCTATCCGTGAATTGTTTCAGAAAACCGGTTATCCCCGGGATCTGACATGGGTTAATATTGCAGCTCAGGGTGGCAGGGGAAAAGTTCCTGGTACCGTTGAAGAAATTGGTCTTCCGGGGTTGTTGAAATGTTATATAACCGGGCATCATGAAACGGCTAAAGCTCAGTTAAAACTTGCGGAAGAAGGGAAACTGGAATTACATACACTTCCGCAGGGAGTGATGTCTTTTTTATTGGAAGAAATGGGTAAAGAAAATGCTAAAGATTATTATATTTCAAAGGTAGGCCTGAATACATTCTTTGATCCCCGGATAGGCGGCGGTACAGCTATTTCTGCAAATGCAAAAAATAAGTTTGTAAGTATGGACGGAGATTTATTGCGGTACACAATACCCTGCATTGATGTAGCATTTTTCTGTGCTCCTTATGCGGACAGTGAGGGAAATATTTATTTTCATAATGCTGCAACGATTTCCGAAAATAAGCTATCGGCAAAAGCAGCAAAAGCCAATGCTGGTAAGGCCATTGCAACAGTTTCAGCAATTATACCCAAAAACGAAATGCTGATAAGTATGCCCGCTGCTGAAATTGATTATATCGTGGTTCATCCTTATAATGAACAAACTGCCAGTATCAAACAAAAAAAATTCTGGCCCATGTTTACAGCCGGTTCAAAAGAAGACCCCATTGAAGGAATTAAAAAAATCAAATTCATTAACCGGTTTTTAAAGATTACTCCTGTCCGTGGCGAAACAGATCATTTACTCGGAAGGTTAGGCGCTTCGGTTTTTGTAAAGGTTACCGGAAAAGGTTCTTTAGTGAATATAGGTGTTGGCTTTCCCGAAGAAGTTGCCAGCCAGTTAATGCAGCATAACTTACATAATGATATCCTTTTTACAACCGAGGCAGGTTCATTTGGTGGCCTTCCTGCATCTGGTGTATTCTTTGGGGCCTCCATAAATCCTCAACATCTTGAATCTTCCACCGAAACGTTTTACAGATATCTGAATGAATTGGATGTAGCTATTTTAGGATTTCTGCAGGTAGACAGTTGGGGAAATGTCAATGCGTCAAAAAGAGGTAGGAAGATTACTGAATATGTAGGACCAGGCGGTTTCCCTGATATTGCTTCGGGTGCAAAAGTTGTTCTTTTTGTCGGCACCTGGATGTCGGGTGGAAAGTTTGTGATCAAAGACCACCGGTTGCTGGTTGAGAAAAAAGGCAAGACCAAATTTGTTGAGCAGGTAGGTCAGGTTACATTTAATGGTGCGGAAGGGATGAAGTCGGGCAAGAAGATATTTTATATTACAAATGTTGGTGTATTTACACTAACAGAAAAAGGTCTGATGCTGATCATGGTAATGCCGGGGATTGATATTGAAAAAGATATTATTAATGCCTGTGAAGCAAACATTATTTTACCATACGATAATAAAGTCACAGTTGTTGATGCTTCCATTTTTAATAAAGATGAATTCATAATAAAATGGGATTAATTCAAAAAAATCAGAACGGGGAAGAATTCAAATAAACAATTATGCTTACTATATAAATTTAAGCTCATCGGTTTTTTATTGCGTTTTTTCAGGCTCCTGTAAATGGTCAATAAATGGAAAAGACTTTATTATTAAAAGACGGCAGTTTTTCTATCTGGAAAGAACAAGGCATACCTATTGAAGCCATTGAATTTTTAGACAGTATTTCATGGGGTAGCGAGGGGGCAGTTTACGAACATAAAAATACTCCCGAACATTTTAAATACATCACTAACCCATACCTGGTATCAATTACCGAAGCGGGGAAAATAATGGGTACGGCTGTCTTTTGTAATCCACAGGTAACCGTAACCGGCAAACCCTTTAATTACTATTACACACGGTATTTTGCATCATCACCTGTAATCAGGGGAAGAGGAGTTATAAAACGATTAGCCATCCAGGTAATGAGTTCCATACGGGAAGGCGAAACATCGAAAACTATCTTTGTGGGGTTTGTCGAAAGGGGAAATAAAGGCTCCTATAAAGTTTCAGAATCGGCAGGCTATCATACAATCGGCACTATTAAAACAGTAGGATTCAGCCGGTTTTTTCCAAAAAAATGTACAAAGATTCAACAAGTCACTACTGAATCTGAGAGACAGGAGGTGCTTGCCTTATTGAAGGATCAATACCGGCAACATGCACTGGTTCAGTTTGATTATCTTTTTATGCACGACAACTATTATGTTATTAAAGAAAATAATGAAATAGTTGCAGGTTGCCAGTTTCACAGGGCACACTGGGTAATTAACAAAATGCCCGGATTCATGGGAAAAGTAATTCTCAATGTCGTGCCCCGGATTCCCTTGCTCAACCAGCTATTCAATCCGAAGAAATTCGAGTTCCTCGCTTTCGAAGGCCTCTTTTTCAAACCCGGAAATGAACATCGCCTTCATGAGTTGTTTGAAGGATTACTGACACAGGAAAAATTGAAATCAGCCATGTTCTGGATGGACAAAAAATGTCCCTGCTACAAGGCTTTGATCAAATATGGCAGGTTAGGATTGATCAACAAATTTGTGAAAGGCTCTGATGTTTATATCATGGCATCCTACCAAAACATGACTGTTGAAGAAATTTATGCAACTGAAAACAGCCCCCTATATGCTTCCGGATTCGATTATATTTAATATTTATGAAAATATTTTTGTTGAAATATTGAGGTTTAAGTTCTTTCAACTTGTTCCTGTCCTTACCAGCAATTTTTTTTATAAATAATTTTTACTTTATAAAAGTGAAAAATCCCTGCTATTTTATGTTTAAGCGTTTGTAGATCATTTTTTGGTTGCCGAACATTTGTCAGCGATAACCGTTAGAAAAGTTTATTTCATGACTCTTATTGATGAATTATCATTTTAGAGTATGCTAAAAGTTTATTTCTTAATAATATAATCGCGATCGTAAATGTTTTTACCAATTCATTGAATAAAAGGACTGAATTATCATCAAAACTATTTTATTAATTTATCCGATCAAATGTATTCAAAAAAAAATATCTCGACTTCTCCAATTACAAATGACAATTAAGGATATCATTTTTTTTAACTAAGGTGTGTGTTCGGGTTATATAAAAAACTATTGATTAAAATCAATAATACTACCTATTCTTTCATTTGTTTAATACTGTCTTTTGTATATTCTTTTAAGATTTTTTTTCCAATTTTAAATGAATTATTAATTGTCTTTAAAATAATTCAATGCTATTGACATTGATAACTTAACTCGTTAAAGCTAAAAAAATATGATAAAACTAATTATCTTTCTGCTATGAAATACTTAGTAATAAGCGTGCTTTCTTTATAGTATTAGGTGGATGATGCAAGAAACCATGTAGGTGGATATGGATCTTAACCTCACCGGTAAAAGCTCTTGGGTTTGGGCACAAAACGCAATGATAACCGTTAAAGAACAAACAACCGTAATTAATTTTAATGTAAACTCAATGAAAGTATTGATGGCACTACATTCTATCAATACTTTTTATGGAGCCACAAATAATTTCATGATGATGTTGATTTTAAAACGCGGAGAAATTTTTAAAATGGTTGCGTTGTTAGTATGTTTTACTTTCAGTTCTCTTCTTTTTGCTCAACAAGACTTATATCAATTTGATGCTATTGATGTTAGAAATGGATTATCGAGCAACCAGGTTAATTCCATTATTAAAGATGGCAAAGGTTTTATTTGGTTTGGTACTATGTCTGGACTTAACAGATACGATGGTTATAATTTTAAAATATTCAAACATAAAATTGGCGACACAACTTCGATAAATGATGATTACATAAGTCAAATTATTCAGGGGCCCAGGCATACTTTATGGGTGCTCACAAGAAATGGCTGGAATATTTTTGATCCACGAACAGAAAAATTTACAACACATCTTCAGAGCTTTTTAAATACGCTTGACATTCCTGATGAAACATTTACTTCAGTTGTGCAGGATGATCAAAAAAATTATTGGTTTGTTTATCCGGGCAAAGGTCTGTACAAGTTTAATAGCTCATCAAACAAAACAGTATTTTACAACAACCAGAGCAATTGCTCTCTTTACTCTAATAATGTTTCAGCTATAACGCAGGACCATAAAGGTTTTATCTGGATCGTTTATACAGATGGCATTATAGAAAAGATGGATGCTATAGGTAACAACATTCTTTACAGAACTAATTTATTGCAGCAATATTCAAACAACCAAAATTTTGAGTACAGGCTTTTTGCTGATGCTGATAATGATATTTGGATATATTCATCAAATGATGCAAAAGGAATTTATTATTATAAACCTTCATCAAATTCTCTTCTTCCAATTAATAAAGATTCCAAAAACATACGTTTGAACAACAACATTGTCAACGGCATCACACAGGATGATAAAGGTAATATTTGGATCGCAACCGATCATGGAGGAATTAATCTTATCAATAAGAAAAATTTTTCTGTACGTTATTTAACCAATAATGAAAATGATAATAAGAGCATCAGCCATAATAGTGTAAATACAATTTATAAAGACAACGATGGTATCATCTGGATGGGAACGTTTAAAAAAGGCATTAATTATTTTCATGAAAGCAGTTTAAAATTTCCTTTATATCAGCATCTCTCGGGCAATCCAAACAGTTTATTCTACAACGATGTAAACAGGTTTATAGAAGATAAAAAAGGAAATCTTTGGATAGGAACAAATGGCGGAGGGCTTATTTACTTTAATCGTGAATCAGGAACATTCACCCAATATCTGCATAATCCTTCCAATATAAATAGTTTAACCAATAATGTCATCGTTAGTCTTTGGATTGATCATGAACAAAAATTATGGATAGGAACTTATTACGGTGGTATGGATTGTTATGATGGCAAAAAATTTATTCACTATAAGCATGATGATAAAGATCCATCAAGTCTTGCTGATGACAGAGTTTGGGAAATTTTTGAAGACAGCCAGCAAAGACTTTGGGTTGGTACTTTAAGTGAAGGATTGGAATTATTTAACAGAAAAGAAAATAAATTCATTCATCATAAACCAGGAACAGGAAATACCATCCATTCCTATTATGTGTCTTCTATTATGGAAGATAAGAGCGGCAATATTTGGATAGGAACCGCTGTAGGAGTGGATGTATTAGATAAGCGAACAGGGCTTTTCAGGCATTTCGAGCATATTGAAAATAATACAACCAGCCTTAGCCACAATAATGTAATTGACATTTTGCAGGACAGCAGGGGTTTAATTTGGATAGCAACGAGAGATGGCCTAAATCTTTTTGATCCTTTAAAAAAAGATTTTAAAACATATCGTATTGAAGACGGGCTTCCGGATAATACTGTTTTAACCTTACTGGAAGATAATAATCGTAATCTTTGGTTGGGTACACCCAATGGGTTATCGAATGCTATTATTTCAATATCTGCCAAAAATCAGCCTTTCCTTCAATTTAAAAATTATGATGAGGCCGATGGATTGCAAGGTCGTCAGTTTAATGAAAACGCTGCATTAAAAACACGAAAAGGAGAGTTGGTATTTGGAGGCGCCAACGGCTTCAATATTTTTCTCCCTTCAAAAATAAAAGAAAATAAAACAGTCCCAAACCTTATACTAACTGACCTTCAGATATTTAATAACAGTATCAAGATAGGTGAAAAATATAACGGCAGGATTGTTCTGCCTCAATCTATAACAGAAGCAAAAGAAATTACACTTAAATACAATCAAAATGTTTTTACTATAGAATTTGCTGCTCTTGGATTTCTAAATTCTGACAAAATAAAATATGCTTATAAGCTGAAAGGCTTCAGTAACGAATGGCTAACAACAGATGCAAAAAACCGCAAAGCAACCTTCACAAACCTTGATCCCGGTACCTATACGTTACAAATAAGGGCAAGCAATGAAGATGGTATATGGAGTAACGAACCTTTGTCTCTTAAAATAAACATACTTCCACCATTTTGGTTAACAAATTTTGCCTTTTTTATCTATGGGCTAATCATTATTGCCTCTTTGGTATTGGGAAGAAATATGATCGTGCGCCGGGCAAGGCTGAGATTTCAAATAGAGCGGGAAAGGCAGGAAGCGCAACAGCTTCACGAACTGGATATGATGAAGATTAAATTTTTTACCAATGTAAGCCATGAATTCAGAACGCCTTTATCATTAATTATTACCCCTCTTGAAAAACTAATAAAACAATCTTCCCAGTCTAATGATAAAAAACAGTTCCAACTGATACATAGAAATGCCCGCCGTTTACTTAACCTGGTAAATCAATTACTTGACTTTAGAAAATTGGAAGAGCAGGAGCTGCATTTAAAAAAAACTTCCGGTGATATCATTCGGTTTATTAAAGAAATTTCCTATTCTTTTTCTGAAATTGCCGAAAACAAAAAAATTTCCTTCTCGTTTCATTCCTCTGAGGATATGATTTTTACCATGTTTGATCACGATAAGCTTGAAAGAATTCTTTTCAATCTTTTATCTAATGCCTTCAAATTTACACCGGTAGGTGGTGCAGTAAATGTTCTGGCAGATGTGAATAATACTAACCATGAAAGAATGCTTCAAATAAAAGTTTTTGATACAGGTATTGGCATTAGTAAAGACAAGCAGGAGAAGATTTTTGAACGGTTTTTTCAAAACGAAATTCCGGGGTCAATGGTAAACCAGGGGAGCGGTATTGGGTTAGCCATTACAAAAGAATTTGTCAAACTGCATGGGGGCACAATCACTGTTGAAAGTGAGGTTGATAAAGGAAGCTGTTTTATTGTATCTCTTCCAATTACCCCCATAGATGAGGAGAAACCAGAAAATTTAAAACAGGAAGATGAAGGGATGGCTGAATTAGTTTTAAATGAAGATTTTGTTCCAACCATTAAAACCATGGAGGCTAAAAATGGCAGAAGCAAGAAAAAGTCTGTTTTATTGGTAGAAGACAATGATGATTTCCGGTTCTATATTAAAGATAACCTGAAGTTATACTATAATATTATAGAAGCCCAAAATGGAAAGATAGGCTGGCAAAAGGCGCTATCCGAACATCCTGATCTTATTGTTTGCGACATAAGCATGCCCGAAATGAACGGCATTGACTTATGCAAAAAAATAAAAGCTGATAATCGCACTACCTTCATTCCGGTAATACTACTGACCGCACTTATAGGAGAAGAACAGCAACTGGCAGGTTTACAAACCGGGGCAAGTGATTACATGACTAAACCTTTCAACTTTGAAATTTTTCTTAGTAAAATAAAAAACCTCCTTTCTCAACAGGATACCTTCAAAAAAACATATCAAAAGCAAGTGCAGGTTCAGGCTTCAGAAGTGGTAACCGGGTCTGCAGATGATAAATTTATTCAACATGCATTAGAAGTCATCGAAAAAAATATTTCCAATCCTGATTTTTCAGTTGGAAAGATGAGCCGGGAAATGTTTATGAGCCGGGTTGCCTTGTACAAAAAACTTTTTAGCCTTACTGGCCAAACGCCGCTTGAGTTTATTCATTCCATTCGCTTACAACGTGCAGTACAATTACTTGAAAAAAATGAAATGACAGTGGCTGAGGTTGCTTACGAAGTTGGATTCAATAACCCGAAGTATTTTTCAAAATACTTTAAACAACAATATAAGATTCTTCCGTCTTCTTATCTCGGAGGAAAGAAAAAAGAAATACAGGAATAATCTTTTATAAAATACGCCTTTCATTATTTTGTATTATGTATTATTTTCTAACTGCTTTTGTTTTGTTGTTAAGTTCTATTCAGTTTTAAAAGTTTTTACGGTTTTTCCCTCCTTAATTGTTTTGCATTCACTTTTATTTTTATTGATTATCAATTATTTGTAAAATGAGTTAACATTTTGTTACCTAATCAGAAACAATCCACACCCTCAATTTTATTTCCAATGACTAATTTTCCAACAAGAAATTTCAAAATTAAATTTTGCTTTGAGAAAAATTTAAAACGATCTGTTATGAATTACCTTTTTCTTTTTCCATAATTATTGATTTTGATAAACTCTTTCACATTGCTATTTGCCACTACTGGATAATTTTTTTGGCATAACAAACGGTGTGATAACAATTGATGTTGTAAAGATCATATACTCAAAAAGAAGTCGTTATGATTAAAATCAGAAAATTTTTGCATTAAGGGGGAAATAAACCTGCGAAAATGCAGGTTTTGCATGCAGCGTTTGATACGATTTTGTGCCTTATAAAAGAGGGATCTATCATTCCTTTTGGACCTGAGTTACAATACACAGGTGAGATAATTTGGATAAATAAAACAAAACCAAAAGTATTGGATTTTGAAAGTAAAGCAGATGCTACAATTAGTTATGGAGGCGAAGCAATAACTATTAACTATAAATCTTGATTCAAAAATAAAAACTTCAGTTCATTAAACCTTTAATTGCTTGTATATGAAACAAAAAATAACGAAGAAATTGAAACTCTTACTTTGGGCTATCATTTCAGGGTTAGTGCTAAGCACAAACCTTTATGCTCAAAACGTCAGGAAGATTACTGGTATTATTTCCTCCGCAGCCTCAAATCCTGTTGAAGGTGCAACAGTATCTGTAAAAGGCACAAATAATGCAACTTTCACTAATTCTACCGGCAGCTTTGCTATTAATGCACAAACAGGAGATGTGTTAGTAGTTTCTTCTGTTGGTTTTCTAACAAAGGAAATTAGAGTGGGAAGTGGAAGTACCATTAATTTCACTCTTGAAGAAGCTGTAGTGAAAATGGAAGACATAGTAACGGTAGGCTATGGCAGAATGAGGAAAACTGACTTAAGCAGTTCCCAGGTAACCGTAACCTCTGCCGATATTGCAAAAACGGTTAATACCACATTGGATCAGGCTTTAGAGGGCCGCGCCGCGAATGTGTATGTATCTTCTAACAGCGGCCAGCCAGGTGCGGCGCCCTCTGTTATCATCAGGGGCGTAAGTTCTCTTACTGGTTCTGTACAGCCTTTATATGTAATTGATGGTGTTCAGATAAAACCGGGAAATGGAAGTGGATCAGCTAACATATTATCTGGTATTAACCCGGATGATATTGAAACCATGAATGTTTTACAGGGTCCTTCGGCCACCGCCATTTTTGGATCCGTGGGTGCTAATGGTGTAATAATGATTACAACAAAAAGAGGAAGGGCAGGAGATACCAAAATATCGGTTAGTAGTTTAGTAACAATACAGGACAGACCTAAATATATTCCGGTAATGAACTTGCAGGAATATGCAACCTACCGGAATGAAATTGCGAGAGCCGGGGGTACTGGCTCCGATTCAAGTTTTGCTGATCCGTCCGTTCTTGGGCCGGGTACCAATTGGCAGGATGCTATGTTTCGCAGGTCATTACTGCAAAAGCACCAGCTATCCCTAAGCGGTGGTACCGATAAAACCACGTTTTATTTTTCCGGTGAATATTTTAATCAGGAGGGAGTAGCGCCCGGTTCTGGTTTTTCCCGTGCTTCTGTACGCCTAAACCTCGATAATCAAACCCGTAAATGGTTAAGAATAGGAACTAATTTAAGTGCAAACAGGACAAACGAAAAAGTAACCACCTCCAACGCCGGCATGATTACATTAGCCATTCAGCAAGCCCCTTCTATACCAGTTAAAAACCCTAATGGTAGCTGGGGAGGACCGGTTAACACACAATACCAGTTTTCAAACCCCCTTGCATTGGCCAGTATCAATAACGACTATAATAAATCGACAGCCTTTATTGGTGGTTTATATGCTGATATAACCTTGATGAAAGGATTGGTATTTCATAACGAGGCAAATACAAGTATCCAGTATTATAATAATTATACGTTCCATCCATCGTATGTTTTTAATGGATATGTAAATGCCACCACTGTATCAACCAGGTCAGCAAGTAATAATTACTGGTGGAATTTTAATACCCGCCTGCAATATGATACCAAAATCGGGAAGCATAGTATTTCTGCCATGGTAGCACATGAAGCCTCGGCTTATGGCGGTGAAGGTTTAAGCGGTCAAAGGTCAAACTATGTTACCAATACTATTCAGGAATTGTCCGGCGGAGAACAAAATAATTCTCAAGATATTGCAAACAGTTCAAATAGCAATGGTGGTTCAAAGGAGTCTTATTTTGGCAGGGCGGTTTACATTTATAATGACCGGTATATTCTGCAGGCCACCGACCGTTATGATGGTAATTCTACATTCGGCCCGTTAAAACGTTGGGGTAATTTTCCCGCCGTATCTGCTGCCTGGCGCATATCGCAGGAAAATTTTATGAAAAATATTCCGGCCATTAATGATTTGAAATTAAGGGTTGAATATGGAACCAACGGTAACTCTAACGCTTCAGGGTATTATGCTGTATTGCAATCGGTACCTACCGGCTGGGGTAACGGATTTTTACCAGTAAACTATAATAATCCCTCTATGCAATGGGAAGTAGATAAAACATTAAATGTGGGATTTGATTTGCACATGTTTAATAACAGGGTGGAGGTAATTGCAGATGCCTATATAAAAAATGCCGACAAGCTGTTAACGGTTAACCCGCATCCTTATTTATATGGCGGTGATATTTCTTATTCCGCAGGTTATATTCAATGGCCCACTACCAATGTAGGATCTATGCAAAGCAAAGGTTTTGGCGTAACGATTAATACCACGAACATTCAAAACAAAGACTTTACCTGGAAGACTGGGTTGAATTTTTCTGTTGACAGAAATAAAATAACCAAACTGCTTAACCCTATAAATACAACATACAATCAATCTGAGGCACAGTTCTGGACTGAAGTGGGCCAGCCGGTTAGTATGATTACCGGGTATACAGCAGAGGGGTTATTTAAAGACTACCAGGATATTACGACACATGCCATTCAAACATCCAATAGGGTAATGACGGTTGGCCCGGGTGGTACATGGGTCGGAGATATAAAGTTTAAAGATATCAGCGGCCCGAATGGTAAACCTGATGGTATTATTGATCAGTACGACAAGCACATTATTGGCAATCCCTGGCCAAAGTTCACTTTTGGCTTTAATAATTCTTTTTCCTATAAACAATTTGACTTAAATATTTTCATCATCGGTTCTATTGGTAATGATATACTGAATTATTCCCGTTACCAGAGTGAAATTGGAAATGGCACCTACGGCAATTACCTGAAATCGGTAGCCAATTTTGGAAGGCCCAGCAGCTACGTGCCAGCAGATAGCACAACCGTCACACTCTTAAATCCAGGTTATCAAATTCCGCGTGTTGCTCCGGGTGACCCTAACGGTAACAACCGTATTAATCAATGGGATATTGAAAGCGGCTCTTATGTAAGAATAAAGAATGTTTCACTGAGCTACAGTTTACCGAACCGCTGGATTTCAAAAGCTGGTATAAAGGGAGTACGGGTATCTGCGAATGTTCAAAATCTTTTAACTATCACCAAATACAAAGGATACGATCCGGAAGTAGGGATGAACAACTATGGAGGCACGTTAATTGTTGGTTTGGACGCAGGCCGCTATCCAAATGTCAGGATGTATACGTTTAGCGTAGTTGCTGATTTTTAATATACTTAAAAAATATAAATATGAAACTGATTATAAAATATTCAATCGTTATTGCAACTCTTGCAGTAACCCAAAGTTGTAAAAAGGACTTCTTAACCAGGCCGCCTATTGACACGGTAACCTCCGGTAACTTCTATAAAACGAATGATGAGGTAATGGCAGGTACGGCGCCATTATATAATATTGTTTGGTTTGATTATAATGATAAAGCGTTTATGGCATTTGGTGAAGCAAGAGGTGGTAATTTGAATTCAAACGACAGAACCGCCTTTATTCGGTTCGCCCCTTCTGCAACGGACATATATACATTGTTACCCGGGTATAAAGCGTTCTATAAAATAATAGGGCAAAGTAATTTAACTATGCAGGGTATAAAAAATGCTACCGGTAGTACCGCTTCTGAAAGCGTAAAAAACATGGGTATAGCCGAGTGCCGCTTTATGCGCGCCATGGGGTATTATAATTTAGTAAATTACTGGGGTGCGGTACCCATTATTTATGATAATGTGGCACAGTTGGATAATTCAAGTACGCGTAATACCATTGAAAGTATATGGCAGTTTATTATACTTGATTTAAAGTTTGCCGCCGCCAACCTGCCCGCCTCTCCTTACCAGCAGGGCCGTATAACAAAATATTCTGCTGAAGGTATGCTGGCCAAAATGTATTTAACAAGAGCGGGGTTGGGTAAAACAGCTGGCTCCCGCAGTCAAACAGATTTAGACAGCGCCAAATATTATGCGGGAGATGTTATTCATAGCAGCCCGTACAGTTTATTGCCCAATTACGCTGATCTTTTTAAAAGCGCCAACAACAACAGCTCCAATAATAACAGCGAAAGCCTTTTTGCTTTGCAGTGGATGCCTAACAGTTCACCATGGGGGGTTAATAATTCTTTCCAGGCCTATGTGGCTTTTGATCCTAAGATTACGCAAACTGGCGATGGATGGGGCTCTGCACAAGGTGGCTCCGCCGATTTGGTTAAATATTATATTACCCACCCGGCAGATTCCATCCGCAGAAAACAAACCCTCATGTTCCAGGGAGATTATTATCCTGAGCTGGATCAAAAAGACGGGGGTACCAGGGTTACCGCCAACTATATTGCCAATATAAAAAAATACGTGGTGGGGTCACCAGCAGATAATGGAGGTAAAGGTGCATTCATGTCGGCTTATATTAATACGTATATGATGCGGCTGGCGGAAGTGTATTTAATTTATGCGGAAGCGATTATGGGTAATACTGCTTCCACATCCGATGCAGAAGCCTTGAAATATTTCAATGCCGTGCGTAAAAGAGCCGGGTTAACAGACATGACCTCTATTACTTTCGATGATATTTTCCAGGAAAAAAGGGTAGAAACTGCCTTTGAAGGAAATGCATGGTATGAGATTCTGCGCTTATATTATTTTAACCCGGCAAAAGCAATAGCGTATACTGCTGCGCAGGACAAGGGTAATTACACTATTAATTATAATGCAGGATCAAATCCCAGAACATGGACAGTTGTCTATACGCCTGCCTACTATCCATTTACTGAACAAACCGTTTACCTGCCATTGCCTGAAGCGGAATTGATTGCGGCTCCGGATTTAACCAAGGATCCTGTCCCGTTTGATTTTAGCAAACTGCCACAGTAAAAAAAATATTTATAAAAAATAAATTCAACAATATGTTACAATACAAAAGTCTTAACCATTTGCTTCTATTTATAGTAGCCGCCAGCATTTTTACCATGGTTGCATGTAAAAAAGACAATGCTGGTGCAGGGGCGCCGCCGAGTATAAAACAAATTCGTGCAATTACCCCGGCTCCAAACGACAGTGTGTTAACGGCAGCACTTCCCGGACAGTTTGTTGTTATTCAAGGCTCTAATCTGGCTTCTGCTATGCAGATTTCTTTTTATGGGTTTCCGGCAACGTTCAATTCCGGATTATTTTCAGACAATAACTTAGTTGTAAGCGTCCCTGCAATAAAATGGGATTCTATTCCTCCAGGTAAAGTAAATACTGTTGAAGTAGTAACACCTGGTGGTACTGCTACATATACTTTTAATATTACCGCACCTGTTCCAACTATCATAAATGTATCAAATGAAAATGCTGTTGCCGGCACAACCATAACAATAACCGGTACTAATTTTTATGGAATAACTAAAGTGACATTTCCGGGAGGAATACTTGGAACTAACCTGATTGCAACAGGTACAACCCAACTTACAGTTACAGTTCCTGCAGGAATAACAACCGGCGATTCTTTAAGAGTAACGGGAACGTATGGCACAGGTGTTCCCAGGTTTGTATTTGATAATTATCTTTTGCCTAAAACTGGTTTTCTTGCAAATTTTGAAGATGGTAATACATACTTTGGCTGGCAATGGTGGGGTGGTATTAAAACAAATGATGCCACTTTATTTCCTAATAATACAGGCAATTACATAAGAGTACATCCTTCGGGCAGCATTAATGCAGGCGATGGATCATGGTATAGTGATAACAGGGCTGTAATGGTAGCTTCAGGTGCATGGCTCCCTGCTGCAAACCTTACTGATCCTATTGCTAATTATGCCCTTAAGTTCGAAATAAATGTAAAAACTACATGGTCAAATGGCTCGCTTATGATTGCTCCCAATGGTAATTTTAATTATTTAGCCCGTTATGCTCCGTGGGGAAGTACCTCATCAGGCCAGTTTGTAACTAACGGCTGGCAAACAGTAACTATTCCTTTAACCAGCTTTTTAAAGGGAACCGGAAGTTACAATGCTTCAGGAAGTTCTGCACCTACTATTGCCACCTTAACAGGAGGTACTAATGCAGCATCTATGCAAATTATGTTGTATAATGATTCTGCTACACCTTTAGCATCCTTTGATGCTGCAGTAGATAATGTAAGAATAGTAAAAATACAATAATGTTTGCATTAAATTTTTCTCATAGCAAGCAATAGAAGTTCTTAAAAGCCCGCAGTAGTTCCTTATTACGAATTTATTGTGGGCTTTTTTTAGTGGAAATAATAATACAAAAAAATTTGTTGCTCTTGAGCATTTAAACCAACAGGGTTTGCTAAAGGAAGATCCTGCCAACAAGTATAGTACTAATAATTCGATTAAAAGTTATATGGCCCGTACCAATGTTGGTATCAATATTACCCCTAAACCGTTTGGTAGTATTGCTCTTTTTGGCCGAATTCTCAATGGCAACGAACCCGACCCAGGAGTAGCTTCCATCTTCTCTTGAACTGTTATGGAAAATTTATGAAAAAAATAATTGTCTTCATCTCCATCATGGTGCATATTTGTTGTTACGCACAATCGCCTTTAATTACAAATGTCTATAACCGTACTATCATTAACCTTAACGGTAAATGGCAATATATTGTTGATCCTTATGAAACAGGTTTTTATGATTATCGCTGGAAAGAAAGAAATGAAAGGGACAGAGAAGCTTACTGGAACAGCGATGTACCGGATAATAAAACTGATCGCAAAGAACATGGCTACACTGATAAAAATATTTTAAATGTTCCGGGAGACTGGAATTCTCAGGATACAAAATTTTTATATTACGAAGGAACAGTGTGGTATAAAAAATCTTTTGATTTTAAAAATGTTGCTGCTGATAAAAAAGTATTTCTCTATTTCGGTGCGGTAAATTACAAATGTGATGTCTATCTGAACGGAAAAAAACTTGGCGCACATAAAGGTGGATTTACACCTTTTAATTTTGAGATACCCCAGGACTTGCTGAAGGAGAAAGAAAACTTTCTTGTTGTAAAAGTTGATAATAAAAGATACGCTGATGAAATTCCAACCTTAAACACTGATTGGTGGAATTATGGGGGCATTACCCGTGATGTGCAATTGGTTTTGGTGCCTCAAAATTTTATACGAGATTATTCTATCCAGTTATCTAAAACATCTTTATCAACAAAAGAAAAAAAGATAGAAGGCTGGATAAAATTTAGTGCTCCTGTTAATGAAAATATTCTTTTAGAAATACCAGGATTGAAATTTAAAAAAGAGATAGCAGTAAGCGGTGACAGTGCGGCTTTTAATTTTACACTTCCTGCATTAGAATTATGGTCGTATCAACGTCCTAAACTTTACCAGATTATTCTTACTTCAAAAGATGATAAAGTAAAAGACAAAATTGGTTTCAGAACGATTGAAGTACAAGGCTCCAGAATATTATTAAATGGCAAGCCAATATTTCTTCGTGGCATTTGTATCCATGAAGAAATAGCGGATCAGGGACGAAGAGCTTACAGCAAAGCTGATGCATTGCAATTATTAAAACAGGTGAAAGAATTGAATGCAAACATGGTTCGTCTTGCTCATTATCCTCACAACGAAAACATGGTTCGTATGGCGGATTCACTGGGCATTCTCGTATGGTCTGAAATACCTGTTTACTGGACAATTGATTTTGGAAATGCAGAAGTTTTGCAAAAAGCAAAACAGCAATTGAATGAAATGATAACGAGAGATCGTAACAGGTGTAGCATTATAATTTGGTCGGTTGGAAATGAAACACCGGTTACGGATGCACGAACAAATTTTATGGGAAACCTTGCACAAACAGCAAGGCAAATGGATGGCTATAGAATAATTTCAGCGGCGCTTGAAACGCATACAGATAACGGTGTAATAACAGTTGACGATCCGCTGGGGCAATACACTGATATGGTTTCTGTGAATGAATATTTGGGTTGGTATGGAGGTTTGCCTAATAATTGCCGCAATGCGCAATGGAAAATAAAATATGATAAGCCATTATTTTTTAGCGAGACCGGCGCTGAGGCTTTGGGTGGTTATCATGCAGATAGTTTAACAAGATGGAGCGAAGAATACCAGGAATGGTTTTATCGTGAGCAGGTTGAAATGATGAAGCGTATGCCTTCGAATTTTTCAGGATTATCGCCGTGGATATTAAACGACTTTCGTTCGCCACGACGAAACAATCCTACCTACCAACAGGGCTGGAATAACAAAGGTTTATTCGATCACAATGGAAAAAAGAAAAAAGCTTTTTATGTATTGAAGTCTTATTATGATGAGATGAAAAAGAAAATGCCATGAGGTTTTTTCTCCAAACAGGAAAATATTATTTCAATAAATTTCATTCAATAAAAAAGAACACTACCCTATCAAAAAATTGAATTATGCTGAAAAGAAAAACTTATCTGATCACTACAGTCTTTATACTGTTTGTATTTTTTGCGACTGCACAGGAAAAAGCCAGAACAAAAATTGATTTTGATAAAGACTGGAAGTTTAAGTTGGACAGCACTCAACAATATCATGAGCAAAACATAAACGATGCAAACTGGCGAACACTAAACCTTCCGCATGACTGGAGTATTGAAGGAACGTTTAGTAAAGACAATCCTGCAACACCAGGCGGCGGTGCATTACCTGGTGGCATTGGATGGTATCGCAAAACATTTACTATCCCTTCAACAGAAAAAAATAAAATTGTTTTAATTGATTTTGATGGTGTGTACCGTAACAGCGAAGTCTGGATCAACGGTCATTCTTTAGGTGTTAGACCTAATGGTTATATTTCTTTTCAATATGATCTTACGCCTTATTTAAACTACGGTAATCAACCAAATGTTATTGCAGTTAAAGTTGATAATTCAAAGCAGCCAAACTCACGCTGGTATAGTGGTTCGGGCATTTACAGAAATGTTTGGCTGGTAACAACAAATAAGATACACGTAGATCATTGGGGCACATTTATAACTACACCAACAGTAAGTGATAAAGAAACTACCGTAAATGTTCTTACCAAAGTAGCAAACGTTGCCGGAAGTGCTGAACCCATAACCATTACTACTACTTTGTACGATGCATCGGGAAAAGCAGTGGCTCAATCATCAATCACGTTGGGTGCGGCGGATAAAGAATCCAAGGCACAACAAACACTTAAAGTATCAAACCCAAAATTGTGGTCAATTGATGAACCTTATTTGTATAAAGCCGTTTCGCAGATAAAATCGGGAACACAAATTTTAGATACTTATGAAACACCATTCGGCATTCGCTACTTCAACTTCGATATCAACAAAGGATTTTCACTGAATGGAAAGCCGGTGAAAATATTAGGTGTGTGTGATCATCACGATCTTGGCGCTTTAGGTTCAGCTATAAACACAAGAGCATTGCAACGCCAGTTAGAAATATTAAAAGCAATGGGTTGCAATGGTATCCGGACATCACATAATCCACCTGCACCTGAATTGTTGAACTTATGTGATAAGATGGGTTTTATAGTAATGGATGAAGCATTTGATATGTGGGCTAAACAAAAGACACGTTATGATTATCATCTTTACTGGAAGGAGTGGCATAAGAAAGACCTGGAAGACCAGATTATGAGAGACCGTAATCATCCTTCTGTTTTTATATGGAGTATAGGTAATGAAATACCGGAGCAATGGGATGATCCTTCAAAAGATACATCAGGGCGTGTGATAGCATGGGAGTTGGTAAACATTGTAAAAGCCCTGGATACTACAAGAGCAATAACAACAGCAAACAATGAAGTAAGTACAAGAAATAATATTATTCAATCAGGCGCTTTCGATCTGATAGGTTATAATTATAATCACCAGATATGGGATAAGTTTCATGAAAGATGGCCCGGCAAAAAGATGATCGTTACAGAAAGTACTTCTGCTTTAGAAACTCGTGGGTATTACGACCTTGTTCCCTTCGATACTATACGCCGCTGGCCCAAACGATGGGATCTTCCTTTCACAAATCCTAATGGTGGTTATACCGTTTCAGCTTATGATAACGTAAGTGCACCATGGGGTTCTACTCACGAAGAAAGTATAAAAGCTTTGCTTAAAAGTGAGCATGTATCAGGCATGTACATATGGACAGGCTTCGATTATTTAGGAGAACCAACTCCTTACTCATGGCCTGCACGTAGTTCTTACTTTGGCATTGTAGATCTGGCTGGTTTTCCCAAAGATGTTTATTATTTGTACCAAAGCATATTTACCAACAAACCCGTTTTACATATTTATCCGCACTGGAACTGGAAACAAGGCGATACAGTTGACGTTGTTTCTTATTACAACAATGCTGATGAAGTGGAATTATTCCTGAATGGAAAATTATTGGGCATAAGAAAAAAATCAGGTGATGACTTGCATGTAATGTGGCGTGTAAAATATGAACCCGGTGTTATAAAAGCTATTTCAAGAAAAGATGGGAAAGTTGTTTTAACGAAAGAAATAAAGACTGCCGGCAAGCCTGCAAAAATTATATTGACTGCTGATAGAAATAATATCAAAGCAGATGGCAATGACCTTTCTTTTATCACTGCAAAAGTGGTTGATGCAAAAGGTAATGTTGTGCCAGATGCTGATAATTTGATTGAATTTACAGCAAAAGGTGAAGGCGAAGTAATTGCTACAGATAATGGGTTGCAAACAAGCCTCGAACCTTTCAA
>JADGPX010000029.1 GCA_017882215.1 Chitinophagaceae bacterium
CTGGCACCCCTTAATAAATTATCAATGGCAGAATGTACTACCAGTTTATTCCCAACTTTTTCTAACTGGATAATGCATTTATTTGTATTCACAACCTGCTTTAAAGAAATTGGGTCGTTGCTTAAAAAAGTGAATGGATGATCCCGGTAATAATCTTTATATATTTTTTTTAGATCCTGCAATTCCAAATTGCAATGCATTTGTGAACTCACAAAAATTCCTCTTGTAAAATCCCCTCTCCATGGAACAAACCTCACCCCTGATCCCTCTCCACTGGTAGAAAGGGGAAAATCACTTTGTAATTGATGAAGTGATTGATGAACTTCACTTAAATGCTGATGAGTAAATGTTTTATACGCCTGAATATTATTTGCCCGCCATGAAAATTGCGAAGTTGGGGTTAAACTTTGCCCAGCACCCGTAGAGCCTGTAATGCCTGTTGTGTAAACATCTTTTAACAATCCTGCTTTTGCCAATGGCAATAATCCTAATTGAATTGCAGTAGCAAAGCAACCAGGGTTGGCTACATTTTTTGCTTTAGTAATTTTATCTCTATTCAGTTCAGGCAGTCCATAAATAAATTGCCGGTCGTTGATGGATGATTGTTGACGTAAGCGGAAATCATGTGATAGATCAATAATTTTAATTGAATCAACAATCTTATTTTCCTCCAAAAACTTTTTTGCTGCACCATGACCTGCACAAAGAAAAAGAACGTCAATGCCCCCATCCCCTAAAGGGGTGTTATCATTGGTAAACTTTAGCTCTGTTTCACCCAATAGATCATTATGTACCTGGTGAAGAAAATTACCAGCATTGCTTTTACTATGAACAAAACTAATTTGTGCTGAAGGATGATTTAATAGAATCCTGATTAATTCACCACCGGTATAACCTGCACCGCCAATAATTCCTGCCCTCACCAAACCTTTGGTGGGTGAGGTTTTTGAAGAGCTTACTGATTTTATTTGCTTATCCATCTTTAGTACTTCTCGGCATTCTTTTGATTAATATCATCCTTAATCTTGTGGTAGATCATCGTTTGATTACCAAAAATTTTACTGAATCCTCTTACCTCTTCTCCAGTCCATCCGGTATTCATTTCACCATACTTTCCAAATTTATTGTTCATCAAATCGTAAGGAGATTCAATCCCTATAATTTGAAAACGATAAGGAAATAATTGAATGAATACATCGCCTGAAACATTGCGCTGCGATTTTGTAAGGTATGCCTCAATATCTCTCATAACCGGATCAAGAATTTGTCCTTCATGAAGCCAGTTACCATAAAATTGTGAAAGCTGGTCCTTCCATGTCAGTTGCCATTTTGTAAGCACGTGTTTCTCCAATGCATGATGTGCTTTAATTATTACCATAGGCGCTGCAGCTTCAAAACCAACACGTCCTTTAATACCAATAATAGTATCACCAACATGAATGTCTCTGCCTATACCATACGGACCAGCGATTGATTGCAGATGCTGAATAGCTTCGCTGGGATGATTAAAAGCTTTATCATTAATTTTCTTTAATTCCCCTTTTTCAAAATGCAATTTTATTTCTTCATCACCAGATTTAGTTACTTGTGTTGGCCATGCATCTTCTGGTAACATTCCTTTGGATGAGAGCGTTTCTTTTCCTCCAACACTTGTGCCCCATAAACCTTTATTAATTGAATACATTGATTTGTCAAAATTCATGTCAACTTCTTTCGTCTTTAAATATTCAATTTCCTCTTCACGGCTAAGTTTTAAATCACGAATGGGAGTTATTATTTCTATGCCGGGGATCATAACATGAAATATCATATCAAAGCGCACCTGGTCGTTTCCAGCGCCTGTGCTCCCATGAGCAACTGCATCTGCATTAATATTTTTGGCATGCTCAGCAACATGCAAAGCCTGGCTTAACCGTTCTGCACTTACACTTAAGGGATAGGTATTGTTCCTTAAAACATTTCCATAGATCAGAAACCTGATAATACTTTCATAATAACTTTCTACAGCATCAACTGCTGTATGCGTTTTCACGCCGAGTTTATATGCATGCTGCTCTATCTGCTTTAATTCTTCTTTAGAAAAACCTCCGGTATTTACAGTGATGCTATGAACTTCATAGCCCTGCTCATCATTCAAATACTTTACACAATACGAGGTATCCAAACCACCGCTAAAACCAAGAACAACTTTTTTTACCATAATGGGATAATTAAAGATTTAATAACTGCGAGAAAAAACTTTTTTTCTTATCATTACTTTGCTTTCCTGTTAAAAATTTTAATAAGCGGCTCTGTTTTATTCTCATAAAACGCTCATACAGCTTTGAATGTTTTTTAAATTCTTCCTTCGTCTCTTCAGGCTCATAATGATCGGTGGGATCGTACAACATAGCTGTGCACATACAATTCTTTCTTTCCTTACTCATTAATATATCATAGTTCACGCAGCTTTTACAACCTGCCCAAAATTCCTCATCATCTGTAAGTTCAGAATAAGTAACAGGCTCGTAACCCAGGTCAGAATTTATTTTCATCACTGCGAGGCCGGTTGTTAATCCAAAAATTTTTGCCGCAGGATATTTTTCTCTTGAAAGATCAAAAATTCTCTTTTTAATTTGCTTAGCTATGCCGCTTTTACGGTAAGAAGGCGCTACAATAAGACCACTGTTTGCAACAAACTGGTCATGCCCCCATGCCTCAATATAACAAAACCCTACCCAGTCACCCTCAGGTGTGTGAGCAATTACAGCTTTGCCTTCTTCCATTTTTTTTGCAACATATTCAGGAGAACGTTTTGCAATTCCTGTACCCCGTACCTGGGCGGAAGCAGCTATTTCATCAGTTATGATGGAAGCATATTTTGTATCGGCTGATGTTGCAACACGAACAATAATTTGTGATTGTTCCAATTTTGCAAAATTGAATGATGAATAAAATTAGATAAAATATTGCGGAGGGTTTTTTCACTGACAGGGGCAATGGTTAATTGCTCGTCCTATCAGCATCCACGTCGAAAAAATTTGTGAGGAAATTTAACTACCCGTAAGGGGCAAAAGAAAAACTGAAGCTGGTGATATATTGATGTATGATTCAATTCAGTTTAAAATTTAATTATTAAGAATACAAATATAAATGTTTTTTAAAAATTTGTGAGAAGAAATAATATTAATGCTTTGTTATCATCTAACAGCCCAGTTTGCAAGTACATCAGCAATAGCTCTGTTATTACTTAAACGTGGCACTTTATTTTGTCCGCCGAGCTTTCCAATGCTTTTCATATAATTAATAAATCCGCCTTTTTTTATCACACTTATTTTTAAATGATCTAAAATATTCCCTTTGATAAGATCATCATAATACACATTTTTTTTGCGCAGGTTATTATCAACTTTTTCTGAAAAACTTTCTATATCACCGGGAAGATTTTCAAACTCGATAAACCATTCATGATAACTTTTTTTACCATTTTGAGATATCATAGGAGCTACAGTGAATTCAGTAACATGAATACCTTCTTCTTTTACGGCTGTCATTAAAGCGCTTTCTACTTCTTCACCAATTACATGTTCGCCAAAGGCAGAAATGAAATGTTTTATTCTTCCGGTAACCACAAGGCGGTAAGGATCGCAGGAAACAAACTTTACAGTATCGCCTGTGTTGTAAGCCCATAAGCCAGCATTGCTGCTGATTATCAAAACATAATTCTGATTTGTTTTTACATCTTTTAAAGTAAGCCTTACAGGTTTTTCATTAAAAATTTCGGCAACAGGAACAAATTCAAAGAAGATCCCGCTGTTGGTGTTTAGCAATAATCCTTTTTCTTTCTGGCTATCCTGAAAAGCAAAAAATCCTTCACTTGCAGGAAACAATTCAATACAATCTATCTCTTTACCAATACTTTCAAACAGCTTTGCTTTATAAGGCTCAAAGTTTACACCACCTTGCACCATCACACTAAAATTTGGAAAAATATCTTTTATTTTTTTGCCAGTTCTTTCTGTAAGCTTATCAAAATACATTTGTACCCATGGCGGTATACCACTTATCAACCGCATATCCTGCTCAATTGTTTCATCGATAATTTTATCAAGCTTGGTTTCCCAATCCTCGATACAATTTGTTTCAAATGAAGGAAGTTGGTTAGCTCTTAAATATTTTGGCACGTGATGATTAACAATTCCGCTCAATCGTCCGGTTGGGATGCCTCCTACTCTTTCAAGCTCCGGCGAACCGCTTAAAAAAATTAATTTACCATTTGCAAAAGCAGTATTACCTGTTTCCGCCATGTAGCACAGCAAGGCATTTCTTGCTGTATTAATGTGATTGGGAATAGAATCTTTTGTAATTGGAATATATTTTATACCACTGGTTGTGCCGCTTGTTTTGGCAAAATAGATGGGTTGTCCTTTCCATAAAACGTTGTGCCTGCCTTGCTTTATAGCTTCGATGTAGGTTTTAAACTCTTCATAATCTCTTATTGGAACCTGGTTAACAAAATCTTCATGCGTTTTTATATCATTGAACTTATGATCCTTACCAAAATTAGTTTTACTGCCAACTTTAATAAGATTTTGAAAGATGAAGTCCTGGTCTGCTATAGCCGTAGTCATACCCTTTTTTATCTGCTTATAGATGTAAGCAGCAAAAGGTTTTGCAAGAAAAGATTTAATTTTCATTCAGGCGCAATCGTTAAACAAACTTACAATTAATTACAATCGCATTGCCATTCTTTATCCAGATCAATACAGGTAACTACCACAAGTTTATCTTTTTCAGGCGCAAAAATAATTCGCAGATGTTGCTTATCATGACTGTAGCCTTCTAACGCATAAGTTGCTCCACGTTCATTATTCAAATCACTTTTATTATAATTAATATCTCCATCATGCAGAATTTCTTTTATTTCCTCTTCTGTAATATCCCGGCATTCCATACGGCATTTTGCATGCTTTGTAAGAATAAGATGATCAATGTTTCTATTTAATTCAGGACTTGTTTGTTGAGTAATTTGAGAAGTATGGTTACCCGTTTTTCTTAATGAAGGATAAATATTGCGAAATAAAAAGGCTCCAATCACTATAACAGCAATAATAATTAACCTGTATTTTGTCCAATTCTTATTCATCTCTAAAGAAACTATTTAATGGAAAGCAAAGATGCACTCATCCATTTGTATATTTGCAAATGCAAAAAACAGTAGCAGTACATACGTTGGGTTGCAAGCTAAATTATTCTGAATCATCTGCTATAACAAGGCTGATGGAACAGGATGGTTTTGTAAAAAAAGATTTTGATGAGCTTGCTGATGTATATGTTATTAATACCTGTTCAGTTACTGATAATGCAGATAAAGAATGCAGGCAACTGGTTAGAAGAATACAAAGAAAGGCTCCTGAATCAATGGTAGTTATTACAGGGTGTTACGCTCAATTAAAGCCTGAAGAAATTGCAGCAATTGATGGGGTAGATTTGGTTTTAGGGGCGGCTGAAAAATTCAATATAACACATCATTTACTACAGCTTACAAAAGGTGACGCAACTAAAATATGCAGTTGCGATATAGAAGAAGTTAATGGCTTTCATTCATCATTTTCTATTAAAGAGAGAACAAGAAGCTTTTTAAAAGTTCAGGATGGGTGCGACTATAATTGCTCTTTCTGCACTATCCCGATGGCTCGTGGTAAAAGCAGAAGCGATTCAATTGAAAACATAATTGCCAACGTAAAGCAACTTGCAAATTCAGGAGTAAAGGAAATAGTATTAACAGGAATTAACCTGGGAGATTACACCTCACCCCTTACCCCTCTCCACAAAGTGGAGAGGGGAACCTCCACCCCCTCCTTATCCATACATGGAGAGGACCTCACCCCTGCCTTATCCATACATGGAGAGGACCTCACCCCTGCCCTCTCCATAAATGGAGAGGGAGAATCAAAAATTTTCCTCAAAAAAAATAATAGAAATTTTTATTCGCTTATACAAACCCTTGAAAACATGGATGGAGTTGAGCGCTATCGTATTTCTTCCATCGAGCCTAATTTATTAAGCAATGAGATAATTGAGTTTGTTGCCCGCAGCAAAAAATTTATGCCGCATTTTCATATCCCTTTGCAAAGCGGAAGTAACAGAGTGCTGGCTGCTATGCGAAGACGCTATAAAAAAGAATTGTACGCAGAGAAAATTCATCTTATAAAAAGATTAATCCCTCATTGTGCTATTGGGGCTGATGTAATAGTTGGCTTTCCCGGTGAAACAGATGAAGACTTTAAAGAAACATTTGATTTTTTACATTCACTTGATATTTCTTATCTGCATGTATTTACTTATTCAGAAAGAGAAAATACTCATGCATTGAATATAAAACCAGTTATTCCCATAAGTGTTCGAAATTCCAGAAATAAAATATTGCGTAATCTTTCTTACCAAAAACTACAATATTTTACGCAACAACATATTGGCGAAAAAAGAAAAGTATTATTTGAAAGCTATAATAAAAACGCCTGCCTGCCGGACAGGCAGGGTATGATGGAAGGTTTTACAGATAACTATATCAAAATAACTGCACCGTATAAAGTAGAATGGGTAAATGAAATAATAGATTGGAAAATATAACCGACATATTTATTGCGGATATATTTTTGAAAAAAAAATAAAAAAAACTTGCATAAGTAAAAACCTAAGAACCAAATTAATGAAACAGCAATCAGAATAAACAACTGAATAGTTTATAAATAAGAAGCTTTACAGAAAACTGTAAAGCTTTTTTATATTCAGTAGCCATTAACGATATCTTTATCTTTGATAAAAAGAATGCAGATGATAATTAAGATTTTATTTAAAAGAATTTTATTTATTTATTTTTTCTTTTTAATCTTTAATTCTGTCTCAGCGCAAATCCATGTGAGGTTTATTGTAAAGCAGCGTCCATCATTGCATGCAATGGATACCGTTTATGTTGCAGGCAGTTTTAATACCTGGAATCCATCTGATAACAGGTATCAATTTAAACCTGTTAATTCGGATAGTCCATTTCTTGATCTGCAATTAGCCGCCGGCAATTATGAATATAAATTAACCAGGGGCAGTTGGAATAAAGTGGAAACAAGTAAGAATGGTAAAGATGCTGGGAATAGATCACTGATCCTGGCAAAAGATACCGCAATAAAGATTTTTATAAACGGATGGAAGGATGATTTTAAAATTGAGGCAGTGGCAAGGCAACATACAGCCTCATCACATGTAAGCGTTTTGGATTCTGCGTTTTATATTCCCCAATTAAACAGAACACGAAGGATATGGTTATATCTTCCTGATGATTATTCTAAAACCAAAAAAAGGTTTCCGGTTCTATATATGCACGATGGGCAAAATTTATTCGACGAAGCTACTTCAGGTTTTGGAGAATGGGGGGTGGATGAATGTTTAGATTCTTTATTCAGGCAGGGAAAAAAAGAATGTATCGTTATAGGAATAGACAATGGTGCAAAGCGGATGAATGAATATAACCCTTATGAATTTAAACCTTATGGAAATGGTGAAGGAGATAAGTATGTAGATTTTTTAGTAAAAACTCTAAAGCCATATATTGATAAAAGTTTACGCACATTACCGGATAAAAAAAATACTTTCATTGCAGGAAGCTCAATGGGAGGATTGATCTCACTTTATGCTGTAATGAAATACCCCACTGTATTTGGCGGCGCAGGAATTTTCTCCCCTGCTTTCTGGACGGCGTCCGGACTTGAGAAGGATGTTAATAAAATGACTAAGAAAATGAGATCAAAATTATTTTTTTATGCAGGTGGAAAAGAAGGTGATAGAATGATACCTGATATGAAAAAAATAGAAGCTGATATTAAGGCTTTACCTGCCTACCGGACAGGCAGGTCTTCTGCAAAAATTTATAAAAGAATTGATCCGGATGCCAAACATAATGAAGCTGCATGGAGAAAATATTTCCCTGAGTTTTATAAATGGATATTGAATTAACGAAGAATTAATCCTTATATAAAACAACAGCACTGTATTTTTTCAACTTAACTTTTCCTAACCCTGGTTTAATTTCTGCACCTGTATCAATTGCCGTTTTCCAGTTACCGTCAGGTAAAGAAATTTCTTTTTCAACGCTGCTTCCGTTAAAGGCGATGAAGATCTTTTTCCATCTATCCTGCAAGGCTGCGCCATTGATAGTGTAAGCAATTGTTCCATCTGGGGCATGATTGTCAAATAAGATATTTTGTGCAACCTGTTTCGCATCAGTCATTCTGAATGCAGGATGCTCTTTTCGTATTTTGATCAGGCGCTTCACATAATTTGTTATTTCAAGATTTTCTTTTTTTAAACTCCATTTTAGGGCATTGATACTATCACCTGAATTGTATGAATTCTCCACTCCGTTTTTGCTTCGCAGAAATTCTGAGCCTGCATGTAAAAATGGAATGCCCTGCGAGGTAAGAATGATCGTTAATGCTAATTGATGCATTTTTTTTCTTTCTTCTTCACTGGCATTGGGACATGATAAAGCAAGTTTATCCCACAGTGTATTATTGTCGTGGCATTCACAATAAGTAATAACATTCCATGGAGCAGCAGCATAGGGTTGTTTTGAATAGTTCACTTTACTGTAATCTATTTGCGGATGATCACATGCAGCCGCTATTCCAAATTTTACAGACTCTTCCATACCCAATTTGCCACTGGCAAATCCTTTGTCCTTTACATCAAACACACTTCCTTTAATTCCATCACGTATATCATCGCTGAATACTGCAATGCGATCGAGCTTCCATGCATTTTTTTTGATGGCTCTCATTGAATCTGGTAAAGGGGATTCACCAGCAGTCCAGCCTTCTCCATATAAAACAATATCAGGTTTCACTTTGTGTAATGCTTTCGAAATAATGTTCATGGTTTTAATATCATGCACTCCCATAAGATCAAATCGAAATCCATCTATATGATATTCTTTCGCCCAATACAAAACACTTTCAAGCATAAACTTTCGCATCATAGGCATTTCGCTGGCGGTTTCATTACCGCAGGCTGTAGCATTTGAAAAACTGCCCCCGAATGGATCGGGGCGGGCATCTTTTTTATGACGGTAATAATAACCCGGTACTAATTGATTAAAGTTTGATTGCTCTGTTAATGCCGTATGATTATACACGGCATCAAAAATTACGCGTAAACCATTCTTATGAAAAGTTTGTATCAATTGTTTCAGTTCCTTAATTCGTGTGATGCCGTCATAAGGATTAGTACTGTACGAACCTTCAGGAACATTATAATTAAGAGGATCATAACCCCAGTTATACTGATTGTCTGACTTGCTTTCATCAATTGATGCATAATCAAAAAATGGTAAGAGATGAATATGAGTAACACCTAATTCTTTTAAATGACTGAGTCCTGTAGATTGTCCTTCTTTGCTAAGCGTTCCCAATTCTGCCAATCCTAAAAATTTGCCTTTATGTTTAATTCCTGAATTATTATCAATACTTGCATCACGAACATGCAATTCATAAATGATAGCATCTGTAGGATTATTTTGTTTTGAGAATGCAGGGCTTTTATCATTTGTCCAACCTTGCGGATCTGTATCTTTTAAATCGATAACCATTGCCCGCTTACCATTTATGCCAACTGCCTTTGCATAAGGATCAGGTATTTCATTGTTCCATTTATTGTTGATCTTAACACGGAATACATAAAAGGTTTTTTCCCAATCACCGCTCAATGTTGTATACCATGTTCCGTTTATTCCTTTTTTCAGATCAATGGTTTTAAAAGGCTTTCCGTTCTCTCCTTCTTTATACAATAATAATTGCCCTGCTTCTGCAGGTGGACTCCAGATTCGAAACGAGGAATTTGTTTTTGAGTAGGTCAGACCAAGATCACCATTATACACAGGATATTGGTCATAATTTGGTTGTGCAATTAATTCATGCATCAAGCAAAGTAAAAATAGTGACAACAGAATCTTTCTCATTCAATAAGATTATAATTAAAGATAAATGTTTCGGACAGATTGAAAGCATTATCGGTAAGTAATATGCCTGCACTCATGCATTCAAAATATTTCCGAATACTTATTTAATGTATTTTTATTAAAGTGTAATTTTTACACAAGCCATTTATAAACGATTGCTATGGATAAAATAAAAGTTGCGGAGGTAACACCACATCCTCCGCTTGTTGCTAAACCTCATCTTAATTTCTGGCAGATATTCAATATGAGTTTTGGATTTTTTGGGATCCAGTTTGGATGGGATTTGCAGAGAGCGAACATGGGGCCTATTTATGAATATCTTAAAGCAAGCCCTGACCAGATACCTTTATTGTTTTTGGCTGCACCTCTAACAGGGTTAATTGTGCAACCTATCATTGGTTATTTAAGTGATCGTACATGGCACCCGTGGTGGGGAAGACGTAGACCATATTTTTTTATTGGTGCTGTGTTAAGCACACTTTGTCTTTTTTTAATGCCGAACAGCGGAGCATTATGGATGGCTGCAGGATTGCTTTGGATATTAGACACATCAGGCAATATAGCAATGGAACCCTTTCGTGCTTTTGTAGCAGATAAATTAAATGAAAAGCAGCGTACACGTGGGTTTGCAATGCAAAGTCTTATGATCGGATTAGGAGGAAGTATTGCATCTGCTTTGCCTTGGCTGTTGTCAAACCTTTTGGGTGTTTCCAGAAAAAGTGTTGATGGCAATATTCCTGATTCGGTGAAATTTGCTTTTTATATTGGAGGTACAATTTTTTTGCTGGCTGTTCTGTATACAATTTTTACTTCTAAAGAATATCCGCCGGCAGATATAAGGTTTAAAGAAAAAGTGAAAGAAAGTAACAAGGGTTTTGGCGGCGGATTTAGAGAAATAATGAGCTCTATAAAAAATATGCCTCCTAAAATGAAACAGCTTGCTCTCGTTCAGTTTTTCACATGGCCCGGTTTATTTTTAATGTGGTTTTATTATAGTACAGCAGTAGCACGAAGTGTTTTTGGTGCAGCAAGCGAAACCGATCCTGTTTATACAAGAGGTGTTGAATTTGCAGGATTGACACTTTCTTTTTACAATGTTGTAGCGTTCATTTTTGCATTGATCATTCCATTGATTGCAAGAAGATTGGGAAGAAAATTAACTCACAGCTTTTGTTTGTTGTGCGGCGCTGCAGGTTTAATTGCTGTGGGATTTGTTACCAATAAATATATGCTTTACGGTTGCATGGTAGGTGTGGGAATTGCATGGTCAAGTATTCTTTCCATGCCGTATGCTATGCTGGCAGGTAGTTTGCCTGAAGACAAGATTGGTGTGTACATGGGAATATTTAATTTCTTTATCGTTCTGCCTGAAATTATTGCTTCTTTATTTTTTGGATGGATAATGAGTCATCTTTTAAATAATAACCGGATGCTTGCTGTACAAATTGGCGGCGGCTTAATGATACTGGCAGGATTACTTTGTTATTTTATTGTAAAAGAAAATAAAAACGATGAAGAAGTGATTGTAATTCCTGATACTTCACTTGCATAATTTAATTAAATGAAAAAAAATCTTATTTCTTATTTCTTATTCCTTATTTCTTATTTCGCTGCTGCGCAAACGGAATACAAATGTTATCCAACAAACTGGTGGACAGGAATGAAGTGGAACAAAGTGCAGATAATGGTGCATGCAGATAAAATAGCTGATAAGTTTCCCATAATAAAAATGGGAACAAATGGAGTAAAACTGGCAACTGGTGTTAGTCTTATTAAAATAAATCGTGTCGAAAATCCTAATTACATTTTTCTTGATATTATAATTGAACCAACTGCAAAGCCGGGTAAATTTACTTTCCCTTTTTTAAAAAATATAAAACTTGAATACGAATTAAAGCAACGCCGCAAAGGTAATGGCTTTTCATATGCACAAGGTGTTACTTCAAAGGATTTTATTTATTTGATCTTACCGGATAGATTCAGTAACGGTGATCCCTCAAACGATAAAGTTCCAGGCATGAGAGATCAAACCTTAAACAGGGATACCGTGTTTAACCGCCATGGCGGCGATTTACAGGGAGTTCAAAACAAATTAGATTATCTGCAAAATTTAGGAGTTACTACAATCTGGCTTAACCCTGTTTTGGAAAATGATATGCCCAATCGTACAGAACATGGTTATGCATTTACTGATCATTATAAAATTGATCCACGCCTCGGCGGGGAAAAAGCTTATCAGAATTTAATTGATGCAACTCATGCAAAAGGGATGAAGATTATACAGGATGCCGTTTATAATCATGTGGGATTATATCATTTTACCGTACAGGATATGCCAATGAAAGATTGGCTGCATCAATGGCCGCAATACACAAATACAACTTACAAAGACCAGGTTTTATTTGATCCCTATGCAAGTGAAATTGAAAAAAAGAAAATGAGTGACGGATGGTTCACGAAACTTATGCCCGATCTCAATCAAAGCAATCCTTATGTTGCCAATTTTTTAATTCAGCATGCAATATGGACTGTTGAAGAATTTGGTATTGACGGATGGAGAATTGATACCTATGCTTATAACGATCTTGATTTTATGAACCGTTGCAATAAAGCTTTAATGGATGAGTTTCCAAAGCTTACAATGTTTGGAGAAACATGGATGCATGGCGTTATCAATCAATCTTACTTTGTACAAAATAATTATAATATTCCTTTTAAAAGTAACCTGCAGGCATCAACAGATTTCCAAACACTTTGGGGAATTACCGATGCTATGACAAAAGATTTTGGATGGGATGATGGAGTAAATAAATTATACACAACACTTGCCCAGGATTTTGTTTATAAAGATCCGACACGCCAGGTTATTTTTCTGGATAATCATGATATGTCAAGATTTTTTTCTGTAGTAAATGAAGATATAACTAAATATCAATCATCGCTTACCTGGCTGCTTACATGCAGAGGGATTCCACAAATATATTATGGAGATGAACTGGCTACAACCGGAACTACGAGCCCGAGTGATGGTTATGTACGTTTAGATTTTCCCGGCGGCTGGCCTGGAGATAAAGTAAATAAATTTACCAGCGAGGGAAGAACAAAGAAAGACCAGGCTATTTATGAGCACATTGCAACGCTGGCAAATTATCGAAAGACTTCCAGTGCATTAACTACTGGAAAATTTATGCAGTACGTTCCTGAGGAGGGTGTGTATGTTTATTTTAGATATGACAATAAACAAACTGTAATGGTGATTATGAATACATCAAAACAGGAAAAAAAAGTTACTATTGAAAAATATACTGAGCGTACAAATGGCTTTTCAGGAATGAAAAATATTTTTACAGGCAAGATAACAGCGCTGAAAGATTTTTCAACGGATGCAAAAGAAAGCGGCGTGTATGAATTGATAAAATAAATGTTATTACAAATATTACTTCAATCGTAATTCAATATTCAAAGGTTTGCCTGAGTAAATAAATGAAACATTATTTCTATTCTTTTCAACAATACGATTATTTATTTTAACCGAAAGAATTTGGTATCATAATTTTTAAAATTTTGCTGACACAAACTTTGTTGAGAGCAAAAAATAATAAAGAATAGAATTTTGAAGGATCTCATTATTGCTTTTCAAATTAATTTTTCAAATTACATAATCTTATCAAACAAAAGATCTTTGATTTTTATTCTAATTTCCTGATCAGATTTTTTTATTTATTGAAACCTGAAAATATTGTGTTTAATTTACACAATAAATTGATTGCGCTTTGAAAAAATTCATCCTTCTTTTTGCTTTGTTTTCTGTTGGGACAAGTTCTTTTGCTCAACGATTGCTTTCCTGGACACCTGAATTTCCTGTTGACAATTCTACATTAAGTTTTACCATTGACTGTACCAAAGGCAACCAGGGCCTCTTAAATTTTGAAAGCGGGGCTTCAAACAATGTATATGTGCATGTAGGTGTGATCACGAATTTAAGCACCAGCCCCTCTGACTGGAAATACACAAAATTCACTTGGGGAACAGCCGATCCGGCTGCAAAAGCCACTCCACTGGGTAGTAATAAATATCAATTCACGATTACGAATATCCGAACTTTTTTTGGCGTACCTGCAGGCGAAACAATTAAGAAAGTTTGTGTCATTTTCAGAAATGCCAATGGCAACAACAGCATTAAGCAGGTTAATTCTGATAACAGCGATATGTATATTCCCGTTTATGGAAACACTGAATATGCCGTTCGTATCAACTTGCCCCCATTTGAACCGAGATACATTCCCTGGCTGGAACCCATCACCATAAATGTTGGCGGAAACATAAGTATCACCGGTGTTTCATCTGCCAATGCAAGTTTGACCTTAAAATTGAATGGTACTATAATTAATACGGCATCAAATGCCACAACTATTTCTGCAAATCCAACCATAACAACAGCCTGTACCCAACAGGTTATGCTGGAAGGAAATGATGGTTCAGGGATTAAGAAAGATTCATTCAGTTTTTATATAGCACCCACAACAGTGGTAGCTGTCTTACCAGCAGGTGTACAGGAGGGTATTAATTACGCTGCAAATAATACAGATGTTACATTAGTACTCTATGCGCCCAATAAAAGCAACGCGGTAGTGCTCGGGGATTTTTCCAACTGGACAATTCAATGTTCCAATCAAATGAACCGCACACCCGACGGGAATTATTACTGGATAACGCTTAGCGGACTTACCCCCGGTATCGAATACGGCTACCAGTATTTAATTGATAACAGTATTAAAACCGCCGATCCTTATGCACAAAAAATATTGGATCCGGCAAATGATCCATTTATCGATCCCGTTACATATCCTAACCTTAAGCCATACCCGACAGGATTAACAACCGATATCGTAAGTGTATTTCAGCCGGGTGAACCGCAATACAACTGGCAGGTAACCAATTTTACCAAACCGAATAAAAGGAACCTGATGATCTATGAGTTGTTGATAAGGGATTTTACCGCACAGCACAGTTATCAGTCGCTCATTGATTCTTTCCAGTATTTTAAAAATATAGGAATTAATGCTATTGAGTTAATGCCGATAAATGAATTTGACGGTAATGAAAGTTGGGGCTACAATCCTGATTTTTATTTTGCACCTGATAAATATTACGGCACAAAAAACAAGTTAAAAGAATTTATTGATAAATGTCATCTCAATGGTATAGCAGTTATACTGGATGTAGTGTATAATCATTGCACCGGTAATGCACCTGAGGCTAAGATGTATTGGGATACGGTGAATAACCGTCCGGCTGCCAATAACCCTTGGTTAAACGTTACAGCACCACATCCATATAGTGTATTTAATGATTTTAATCATACATCAACAGCTACACAATACTTAGTTCAGCGTTCTATCAATTATTGGTTAAACGAATACAAAGTAGATGGATTCAGGTTTGATCTTGCAAAAGGATTTACACAAACACAAAGCAATACCACTACAGTGGAAAATTACGATCTCACCAGGGTTGCAAATTTAAACAGGTATTACGACGGCACAGTGCCCAATCATCCCGGTACTTATATGATACTGGAGTTTTTAGGTACACTTCCCTGCCAGGAAGAACAGGAATACGCTGCACATGGATTCATGCTCTGGGGCAATAATAATGCGGTTTATAACCAGTGCACCATGGGCTTTACTTCAAATTCAGATATTACGCCAATAGTATACAGTAGTCCACAAAAAGGATATAACAATCCTGCCGAAGTAGGATATATGGAAAGCCATGATGAAGAACGTACCATGTATAAGAATATAACTTTTGGTAATTCTTCCGGCAGTTATAATGTTAAAACACTTTCTACTGCTTTGGCAAGGGAAGAGGCTGCAGCTACAGTTTTTTTTACTGTTCCAGGACCTAAAATGATCTGGCAGTTTGAAGAAAGGGGATATGATATTTCACTAAACTACGGTGGTTCCAATGTTGCCAATAAGCCGCCACATTGGGAGTATATGACCGACCCGAACCGCAGACATTTGTACGATACCTATGACAGTATTATCCAATTTCGGTTAAATAATCCCGCCATTTTCAACAACACAACATTCAGTTATGATTTTTATAATAGTGGTGGCCTGTATAAATTATTTCAAATTGCAGATCCCAATGCCAGCGGCAAACAAGTTACTGTGGTAGCCAATCTTGATGTAGTGGCACAATCTAAAACGGTTACATTTCAGTCAACGGGAAACTGGACAAATTATATCGGCAACGGACCAGGTGCAGGAATTAACGGGGCTATGGGAGCAAATTTTACTTTAACAACAGCATCCCAAACAATTAGCTTGCAACCGGGCGAGTATCATATTTATGTGAGCGTACCAGCTTGTGCAACCGCTGCACCAACAGCGCTAAGCCCGGTTAATTATTGTCAGAATGCAGTTACAGTTCCACTAACTGCAACTGGTCCTGGATTATTATGGTATACAACTGCAACAGGAGGTGTGGGAAGTCCTACAGCTCCAACACCATCAACTGCTACTATCGACAGTACTACATATTATGTAAGTCAGACGATTGGCTGTGAAAGTCCCCGGTTCCCCATTGTTGTAAATGTAACAGCAATAACAGCAGCGCCAACAGTCACGAGCCCTGTTTCTTATTGTCAGAATTCAACAGCATCAGCACTTACAGCAACAGGCTCAAACCTTTTGTGGTATTCTACACCAACAGGCGGAACGGGAAGTACAACAGCACCAACGCCATTAACAACTACGGCGGGCAGCACCACTTATTATGTAAGCCAGACGCAGAGCTGTGGCGAAAGCCTCAGGGCAGCAATCATAGTAAATATATCAGCTGTACCCGGAGCGCCAACAGTGACCAGCCCTGTTTCTTATTGTCAGAATTCAACAGCAACAGCACTAATAGCAACGGGTACCAGCCTATTGTGGTACACAACTGCAACTGGCGGAATGGGCACTGCAATTGCGCCAACACCATCAACCACTACGGCAGGCACCACAACATATTACATAAGCCAGACAACCAATAGCTGTGAGAGCCAGCGGGCTGCAATAACAGTAAATGTAATTGCAACACCTTCGGCCCCGACCGTAACCAGCCCGGTTTCTTATTGCCAGAATGCAACCGAAATTCCTTTAACCGCAACAGGTACAGGGTTATTATGGTATGCTGCTGCAAGCGGGGGAACAGGCAGCACAACAGCACCAACACCACCCACTGCTACTGCGGGCAGTACCGGTTATTATGTAACTCAAACAACCAATGGTTGCGAAAGCCCAAGAGCAGTTATTACCGTAAATGTTACCGCACTTGCTGCTGCCCCTACCGTAACCAGCCCTGTTTCTTATTGCCAGAATGCAACTGCTGCAGCATTAACAGCAACGGGTACCAGCTTATTGTGGTACACAAACCCAACTGGTGGTACCGGAACTGCTATTGCTTCCGTACCAGCCACAACGACTGCCGGTTCTGTTAATTATTATGTAAGCCAGTCAAACAGTTGTGGTGAAGGGCCAAGGACTGTCATCAATGTAGTGATAACGGCTACACCTGCGGCACCGGAAGGATTGACTGTAACGGGTTTAACCAGTACTTCGGCAATACTGAACTGGACAACAGTAGTTGGAGTTTTTTATACGGTTGATTATAAAGTCACCGCTTCTGGTACATGGATTAATGCTGCAAATGCACTTAGCGGCAATTCAGTAAGCATCTCTAATCTGAGTCCGTCTACAATTTATGATTGGCGGGTAAGTGCAAACTGTTCAGTAAGTTCCATTAATAATTACACTGCAGCACAATTCACTACTACCAGTTCTCACAATAGTCACATCGCAAATATGAAAGATGGATTCGGAATTAAAATATCTCCTAATCCTGTAATTGGAAAAACACTGATTGATTATATTATACCCGGTAATGGAACAGTAACTATTACCCTGATCAATGCCTTTGGACAACGATTACAAACCTTATACAGCGCTACTCAAAATCAGGGCCAATATGAGTTAACAATAACCAATCAGTTAAATACCTTATCCAAAGGCTGCTATTTTCTGCGATTACAGCAGAACGGAAAAGGCTATTTCACCCAATTTATAAAACAATAAACTCTGTTTAACTAAAAAATATTTTAGCATATGGGAACTGTAGCAAATGGAAAACAGGTAAAGAAGATAAAAAGCCTCCTGGCAATTCAGTCAGAGGTACAGAGCAGCAACCGCATTGCTTTATCTGTGGACTGTGTAATTTTTGGCTTTGATGAAAATAAACTAAAGGTTCTATTGATGCGCTCAGACCTTAAAAAATATCAAAGCAAATGGTCATTGCTGGGAGATCTGGTTAAACCCGATGAAGATCTGGATGCAGCTGCTTATAGAATTTTAAAACAACGTACCGGTTTAGATGATGTTTACCTTGAACAGGTTCATTCGTTTGGAAAAATCAACAGGCATCCGGGTGGCAGAGTTGTAACAGTGGCGTACTGCTCATTAATTAATATACAACATCACAAGCTAAAAATTCTTGATAATGAACTGCACTGGCATGATGTAGCAAGTGTGAAGGATCTTGCTTTTGACCATAAAACAATTTTTGATCTTTCACTTCAGCGTTTGCAAAAGCGTGTGCAGGAGCATCCTTTAGGATTCAGCCTTTTGCCAAACAAATTTTCGCTTCGTGAATTGCAAAATTTATATGAAGCCATTTTAAGCATTAAACTTGACAGGCGGAACTTCCGCAAAAAGTTTTTTGCCATGAATTTTTTAGTAGATATGGATGAGATCGAACAAAACTTACCTCATCGTCCGGGAAAGCTTTATAAGTTTGATTATGATAAATATGAGAAGAATAAAAAGAAATGGTCGGGAATAGATTTTTAAAATGATTGCAGCAATTCAGAACAATTAGTTGTCTTTAATGAATAATAATATAAAATAGCCAAAAGAGGTAAAATAATTTTTCAAAAAAACATTTTAATTCAAAAAAATCTTTTAATATTGTGTAAATTTTACACATTCTTTATTTAATAAAAACTATCTAAAGTTTTCTTTATGAGAAAAAACATTTCAAATATCTCAAAACAGTTATTGGTTGTGATGATTTTTTTGCTCGGCAGCCTTGCCGGTTTTGCACAAAATACCATAACCGGAAGAGTGACCGACTCAGATGGATCCGGAATACCAGGTGTTACTGTTAGCGTAAAAGGTACCAGAACCGCTACACAAACCAACTCTGATGGTAGTTACAGCATCACTGCACCAAACAATGCTAATACGTTGGTTTTTTCTTCAATAGGTTTTGCAAGCCAGGAGATTGCCATCAATA
>JADGPX010000209.1 GCA_017882215.1 Chitinophagaceae bacterium
TTTTAAAAATATTTCAGTCACTCGACTTTATGACCTTACAGGGAATTACAGGTGCATCGGTTTATAAAAAATTTCATAGCATGTGTAATGGCGCAAATATAGCCTATGAGAAAAAAGCTTTTTTAGAAGTTGGTGGTTTTACCGGGATAGACAATATTGCCAGCGGAGATGATATGCTGCTGATGCATAAAATATTTAACCGCTACCCTGATAGAGTTTTATTTTTAAAATCGCCTGATGCAATTGTGCAAACGAAGCCTGCTGAAACTCTAAAAGAATTTTTCAATCAAAGAATACGCTGGGCAAGCAAAGCAGATAAATACACTGATAAAAAGATTACTGCTGTTTTATTATTGGTTTATCTATTTAATTTTTGGATTTTATTCCTCGGTATTCTTTCTGTTTTTTATTTCCAGTTATTTTTTTTATTTATAGAAGTACTGATTGCAAAAACAATTGTTGAATTATTTTTTCTTTATCCTGTTGCCAAATTTTTTAAAAAGGAAAAATTACTTTGGTGGTTTCCGCTGGCACAGCCGTTTCATATATTGTACACTATCGTTTCCGGCTGGCTTGGCAAATTTGGCTCTTATAAATGGAAGGAAAGAAAAGTAAAATGATTAATTAAATTGTTTATTTGCTGAATCTTCTTATTAAATAATGAGCAAACTTACTCACCAATCTTTTTCTTTTTCTCAAAACGCATGGAGGCGTTTAAAAAAGAATAAAGGTGCAATGCTTGGGTTAGTGATAATTTTTATATCAATCCTCACAGGCATTTTTGCATATTTTATTGCAAACGATTCAACGCCAAATGCTGACAGGCAAATTGTAGAGATACAGGCAAAAAAGCCAGGATATAAAAAAGATTTCATCAAAGTAAAAAAAGAAAAAGATATACCCCATACCAATTTTTTTAAGAGATTATTATATGGCAAAGAAGATGAGTTCATTCTCATCCCCATAAACAGCTATCAATTAAAAGGCGACTTAGTTATCATTCAAAAATTTATTGATGATGGCGTGGAGGATAGAATAAACATTCCAAAATCAAAGTTGCCTGAGAATTATATTGTTTCAAAAACTTTTTGGTTGGGCACTGATAGGTTTGGCAGGGATATTTTAAGTCGGTTGATCGTTGGTGTAAGAGTGAGTCTGGCTGTGGGTTTGATAACAGTATTGATCTCTCTTACCATTGGTGTTATTCTCGGTTCTCTTGCAGGATATTTTGGTGGAAAAACAGATAATATTATAATGTGGCTCATAAATGTTATCTGGAGCATTCCAACTTTATTATTAGTTTTCGGAATCACACTTGTATTAGGCAAAGGCTTCTGGCAAATTTTTATAGCGGTAGGATTAACGATGTGGGTTTCTGTTGCAAGACTGATACGTGGACAAGTAATAGCATTAAGAGAGATGGAATATATACAGGCAGCAAAGGCATTGGGCATAAAAGATATAAGAATAATTGTAAGGCATATTTTACCGAATGTTTTGGGTCCGGTGATCGTTATAGCCGCCTCCAATTTTGCAACCGCAATTATTGTAGAAGCAGGCTTAAGTTTTTTAGGAGTGGGTGTGCAGCCGCCGCAACCAAGTTGGGGATTAATGATAAAAGAAAATTACAACTTCATAATAACTCATAATCCAATGTTAGCGCTGGCACCGGGTATTGCAATAATGATACTTGTATTAGCTTTTAATCTTTTAGGAAATGGATTAAGAGATGCTTTGGATGTGCGGGGAAAGGTGTGAGGTTATTCTTCTTTTGGCGCAATCTGCACATTTCTGTTGAACCCTTCATCCAGAGAAATAAATGTTTCTGTTCTTTCTATGCCTTTTATTTTTTGCAACTCATCATGCAGAATAGAGCGAAGCTGATTTATATCTTTACAAACAACTTCTATAAACATGCTGTAATTACCTGTTGTATAATTCAATCTTACTATTTCAGGAATATTTTTAAGTTCTGTTGCAACTGTATCGTATAAAGAACTTTTCTCTAAATAAATTCCCACAAAGGCAGTAATATCATAGCCCAATCGTTTTAGATCTACCTTAATTCTTTTTCCTTTTACAATACCCAGCTCTTCCAGTTTCTTAATGCGAACATGAATAGTTCCTCCGCTTACAAATAATTTTTTGCCAAGTTCGGCATATGGAACTTCTGCATTCCCCAGCATTTCGTGAATTATCCGGAGATCCAATTTGTCAAGATTTAATTTAGCTGCCATTTCTTATATCAATTTTTGAAAGTATTTAAATAAATACCTGATTATTGAATAAAACGTATTTCTTTTAAATTTATTTTGATTTATTTCTTTGTAATTAGAACTTATTTTAGATTTGTATTCTATTAGTTCTTATAAAAATTGTGGGGTGATGAAATTTTTGGCAGACATGCCCTCTTGTCTCGGGGGTGAGGATAACAGGATAAACGTAGTGTAGAGCCGGTTTTATAGCAATATAATTCCGACCAGGGTCGACCACTGAACTTTGCGCTATAGCTAACTGCCTCGTGGAGGTTCGATCCCTCCCCCTACAGCAACTAAAAATAATAAAACCCTTACTGGTATTAACTTGTAAGGGTTTTGTATTTTGATTAGGTGGCAGATTAGGTGGCAGATTTTTTAATCCGCTCCCCTTTTTGGGTGTTGCTGATAGATACATACTATTTGCATATAAGGGATGTTTTAGAAGTCCTTCCCGGCTATTGGTTTGCCCATAGCTTTTTTCAAAGATTCGATCAATTCCAAAACCTTAGCATTTACCTCAGTTAGAAATTTTAATTTATTCTTTTTGTTGCCAATGGGAGGTTTATTGTTTATCGGCACACTTAACCACTCTTCAGTATAATACCTATCAGAAAAATCAGTTATTTCATACTTGTATTTTCCATCCTTGGTGTAAATCTTAACCGTATGAGATACATCAGCAGGATCGGCATGGCCCATAAAATTCAAGATATATTGAACTACAAAAATGCCTTTGCCAATGAGTGTACCGGCGTCCTTATCCTGCATCTGTATAACATCATTGGCGCTTTTATAGGTATCGGCAAACCATTTTTTAGCTCTGTAATAAAGCTCGTCTTTCTTAATTGACGAATCCAAGCTTACAACTTCTGTATAGTTTATTTCTCCATTGACTTCAGGAAAGATTTTGTTATCTTGAGATTTTGCAAACATTGGCAATAGCAGTATATAGCAACACTTAAAAAATTAAAATATTCACAAAACGTGAATTTGTCAAATAAAATAATTAACTTGCATGAAGATTCATTTGATAAAAGAAAAGACCATCAGGAATTATGCCCTGGATAATGCCGGTAGTAAAATTCCCTTCGAAGAATGGCTTTCAAAAATTAAAAAAGCAGATTGGAATAAACCTGCTGACATTAAGAACACATTTGGTGCTGCAGATTTATTAGGCAAAGGAAGTCTTAGGGTTGTGTTCGATATTGGAGGTAATAATTACAGGATGATTTGCAAATATGCTTTTGGAGAAGATTATATGCGTCTATATGTCTGCTGGATAGGAACACATGCAGAGTATGATGAACTGTGCGATAATAAAGAACAATATATAGTGTTTAATTATTAAAATACAATCATGGAAACATTAAAGTATAAGGTCATTAAAACTGAAAAACAATACGATGAGTATTGCCGTATTCTCCATGACTTAGATTTTTCTAATAAGAAAAAAACAAAAAAAATCGAAGAAGAAATTGACTTGCTCATGGTGCTGATTGAAAAATACGACGAAGAGCATAATATTTTTGATGACTTGGATCCCGTTGAACTGTTAAGATCGTTAATGAAAGACCATCAATTAAAATCTATTGACCTGGCCACGAAATTAAAAGTAAGCCCCGGTTTAATTTCAGATATAACCAATTACAAAAAAGGATTTTCAAAAGATATTATTCGTCAGCTTGCAGCGCTTTTTAAATTATCACAGGAAGCATTTAACAGGCCTTATAAATTAAAAGTTCCGGAGAACTCACATTTCAGAAATGCAAGTGTAATGAATACAAAAAAGAAGTTAGCAGTAGCTTAAATTTCAATCAAATATTAAATATGTTTTACCGGCGTAAATTAATACTTGCAATTTTAGAAGTGTTTGGAGGAAAATTGCCAAAAATTAATCTTCAAAAACTTATTTTTTTGGTTACCAATCGACAGCCAAAGCCAGTTTATGAATTCATTCCATTTAAATTCGGTTCTTATTCATATTCCGCTAATGCAGATTTTACTGCAATGGTAAAACATGGGTTGCTGGAGGAAGATAGTACCAGTTTTGCAAAAAAAGATAAACAAAATTATTTACAAACGTTGAATGACATTGATAGGAAGTTAGTAAACCAAATATACCTGTTGTTTAAAAATCATGATGCTGATGGCTTAATGAAACACACGTATATTAATTATCCTTATTATGCCATTAACAGTACTACCGCAAGTAAATTATTAAATAATGAACAATTAAAAATTGTCAACTCTAAAAGGCCAACAATTTCAAATACGGTTTTATTCACAATAGGATATGAAGGTGTTTCATTAGAGGCTTATTTAAATAAGCTAATTAAGAATAATATAAAAGTTTTAGTAGATGTAAGAAATAATCCTTTAAGTCAGAAATATGGATTCTCAAAGAGCTTATTGCAGAAGTACTGTGAAAACTTGAAAATTGAATATTTGCATTTTTCAGAGTTGGGCATCCAATCAGAATTTAGGCAAGTATTAAATGATCAAAATGATTATGATTTACTTTTCAATTCTTATAAAAAATTAACGCTTCCAAAAACAAAAAGTACACAAGAAAAAATTTTAAGCCTTTTAATTAAAAAACAAAGAATTGCATTAACTTGTTTTGAAGCTAACATTTGCCAATGTCATCGCAAGCATTTGGCTGAGGCAATAACGCAATTGCCTGGTTGGCATTTTGAACTAAAGCATATCTAATGGCGCTAACCAAAGTATTAATTGCTGTAAAAACTTATCCAACGCTTTCTACGAAATATGATGAACTTGTCTGTACTGCTGGCTTTCTGGATACGAATGTGATACCCCAAATTCAAGATAATCCTGCACTTGATGAGTTATATGACCAGCTTTATTGCGCAATTGGAATTTTAAATAAACTGGATAAAGCATTAATCCTTCTTCAGCTTGATGGTTATTCTTACGATGAAATTTCAGAAATAATTGGTTTAACAAAAACAAATGTTGCAACAAAAATCAATCGGATTAAATTGAAACTGAAAAATCATTTGTCTAACAATTAAATCAAAAAATCATGGAATACGAAGAATTAAAATCAATGTGGGAAAAGTACGATAGGAAGCTTGATAACCTTGAAGGTTTAAATAAAAAATTAAGATATA
>JADGPX010000210.1 GCA_017882215.1 Chitinophagaceae bacterium
ATGGAAAAATAAGGAAATAAATCTTAAAACTTAAAACAGCTTTTTTATTTTATAAGTAACCTGTGGTTAACTCATTTTAAATATTATATTGCAAAACTAATTACCACAGATGAAAGTAAAACCTGCTAACAGGAACCGGCTTACCATATTTATTCTCATCGCAATGGTTGCCGGTGTTTTGCTCGGTTATGTTGTTCATAAAAATTCCACGCCTGAATTTGTTTCAAAATTCTCTATCAATATAAACTTACTTACCACTATTTTTTTAAGGCTGGTGCAAATGATCATTGCTCCTCTGGTATTTTCAACTTTGGTTGTTGGTATAGCAAAATTGGGAGATTTAAAAACAGTAGGCAGAATAGGAGGGAAGGCGCTTTTGTGGTTTGTTTCTGCGTCTTTAATAAGTCTTTTTATAGGACTTATATTGGTCAATTATTTTAAACCGGGAGCCGCAATAAATTTAAACATAGCTGATGCTACAGGAGCGAAAGATTTAATGACCAATACCCAACAGTTTTCTTTAAACAATTTTGTGGAACATGTTTTTCCGAAAAGTATTTTTCAATCTTTGGCTTCCAACGAAATTTTACAGATTGTAATCTTTAGTGTTTTCTTTGGTATTGCTGCAACTGGAATTGGAGATTATGCAAAGCCTGTAATAAAAGCATTGGAAAGCGTGTCGCATATTATTTTAAAAATGGTGGGTTATGTAATGAACTTTGCACCTCTTGGTGTATTTGGTGCATTAGCCGCTGTTATTGCAAGCAAAGGTCTTGAGGTTTTTAGTTTTTACGGGCAGTATCTTTTGTTTTTCGTGGTTGGTATTTTTATACTCTGGCTTGTATTGCTTGGGGTGGGTTATTTAATTTTAAAAGACAGGCTTCCTGCTTTAATAAAGAGGATTGCACAACCGCTTTTAATTGCTTTCAGTACAACAAGCAGTGAAGCGGTTTTTCCTAAACTAACGGAGGAGCTTGAACGATTTGGATGCAATGAAAAAATTGTAGCTTTTACATTACCGTTAGGTTATAGTTTTAATCTTGATGGAGCAATGATGTATATGACATTTGCAAGTGTAGCAATAGCTCAGGCGTATGGAATACACATGGATTTGGGAACGCAAATTACCATGTTGTTTGTATTAATGCTTACCAGTAAAGGAATTGCTGGAGTGCCACGTGCTTCGCTTGTAGTAATATTGGCAACATGCAGCATGTTTAATATTCCACCTGCAGGAATTGCTTTAATATTACCAATAGATCATTTTTGCGATATGTTTCGTACTGCAACCAATGTTTTAGGAAATGCATTGGCAACTTCTGCGGTAAGCAAATGGGAAGGGGAGCTTACCGATTAATATTTAAATTACATTAATGGAATTACTTGAAATATTAGGGTTAAGTCTTAGGGATATTTTGAATCCCCAGTTCTATATTGAACATGGAGGTTTATGGATGATCTTATTTATTGTTTTTGCAGAAACAGGATTGTTTGCAGGATTTTTTTTACCGGGTGATGCGTTGCTTTTTGTAACCGGAATTTACAGCTCTGATATTGTTAGTGCAGCATTAGTAAATACCAATAATCAATGGGTTGATCTTGCATTGCTCTGGATAGTAATTACCATTGCAGGTATTGCAGGAAATTATGTTGGCTATTGGTTCGGGCAAAAAAGCGGGCCATTTTTATATGAACGAAAAGACTCTTTCTTTTTCAAGAAAAAGCACCTGATGCAGGCACATAACTTTTATGAAAAGAATGGAGGAGGCGCAATAATCGTTGCAAGGTTTGTTCCCTTTGTAAGAACATTTGCGCCCATTGTGGCAGGTATAGTAAAAATGGATAAGAAAAAATTTGCCTACTACAATATTGTGGGCTGCATGCTGTGGACAGGCAGCATGTTGATTGCCGGACATTTTTTGCAAAAATTAATTTTAAGGGAATTTCATTTTAATCTTAAAGATCACCTGGAAGTGATTGTGATAGGAATTGTGGCAATAACAACATTGCCCGTATTATGGAAAGTTTTTTTTACTAAAAAGAAAACCGAAACCATCTCTCAAAAAACTGATGAGCAAACATGAATAAAAAACAACTTGCTGTTTTTTCTCTGCCCGTTATAGTTGCTGCTTTAGGATATTTTGTTGATATCTATGATCTTTTATTATTTACCATTGTAAAAAAGCCAAGCATGCTTGCAGTGGGATCAACAGATGTAATGCTGCTTGCTGATAGTACAAAAGTTATTAACTGGCAAATGGTTGGTTTGCTTTTAGGAGGAATTATCTGGGGTGTATTGGGCGATAAAAAAGGAAGACTATCGGTTTTGTTTGGTTCTATTATTTTATATTCAATTGCAAATTTTGTAACAGGTTTTATTCATACGGTAGATCAATATGCGGCATGCAGATTTGTTGCAGGCTTAGGACTGGCGGGAGAATTGGGTGCAGGCATAACTTTAGTAAGTGAGTTATTACCTAAAGAAAAAAGAGGGCTTGGCACTTCGATGGTTGCTGCAATCGGTTTAAGCGGAGCTGTATTTGCTTATTTCACTTATCAGTTTACAGATAACTGGAGATTGTGTTATAAAATTGGCGGAGGACTTGGAATCCTATTACTTTTTTTACGCATTAGCGTTGTAGAATCCGGGATGTTTAAAATGATAAAAGAAAAAAATATTTCAAGAGGAAATTTTTTTATGTTCTTTTCAAATGCGGATCGGTTTAAAAAATATTTTTTAGCGATACTTATTGGATTGCCTACATGGTATGTTATTGGTATTCTGGTAAATCAAAGCGATCGTTTTGCGAAAGCAATGTTTGGCAGCGCCACGCTGGATTCCGGACGCTCTATCATGTTTGCTTATGTTGGCATATCAATAGGAGATATTACTATCGGGCTGGTAAGCCAATATTTTAAAAGCCGTAAAAAAGCGTTGCTGATATTTTATCTCATCTGCATTGTTTGTTTATTTATTTTCTTCAGCAGTTTTAATAATACTGATGCATCAATGTATTTTATATGTTCAGCGCTTGGCTTTAGCACCGGCTTTTGGGCAATATTTATTACAATGGGAGCAGAACAATTTGGTACTAATCTTAGAGCAACAGCGGCAACCACTATACCTAATATGGTTAGGGGAGCATTGCCATTGATAAATCTATTGTTCCTTGATTTTTTTCAGAAGAACCTGCATTGGGAAATTATAAAGAGTGGAATAGTCACCGGCACAATTGTAATGGTTATCACATTGATCGCTTATTATTATACTAAAGAAACTTTTCATAAAGATCTTAATTATCTTGAAGGGGAGGAGATGCTCCCATAGCATTATCTGACGGTCCCCGTCTGACAATTGCTGACGGTCTTCATCTGATAATTGATTAACTTAATTTGTGGTCAGACCGGGGACGGTCAGACCATGTTAACATCGTGAAATGAAATTTCTTATCATACGTTTTTCTTCTATTGGTGATATTGTACTTACTACACCGGTAGTTCGTTGTTTGCGAAAGAAATTCCCGGATGCTCAAATTCATTATCTCACAAAACAATCATTTGCATCAATTGTACTTACTAATGCTTATATAAATAAAGTTCATGTTTTCAAGGATGATATGGATGCGATCATAGAAGAATTAAAAAAAGAAAACTTTGATTACATAATCGATCTTCATCATAACCTGCGTACACTTCGTATAAAGCAGGTTTTAAAAAAAATCAAGTCTTTTTCTTTTAATAAATTAAATATTCAAAAGTGGGTGTTTGTAAATTTTAAGATCAACATAATGCCTGATAAGCATATTGTTGACCGCTATATGGAAACAGTAAAAAGCCTTGGTGTAGTTAATGATGGACTCGGGCTTGATTATTTTATTCAGGATAAAGATGTTGTTGATCAGAAGGATATTCCTATTTCACATTTGCATGGATATATCGGTATTGTGATAGGCGCAGCGCACAACACCAAAAAATTACCTGTTCATAAATTGAAGGAACTGTGTTCAAAGATCAATCATCCCATTATTTTATTGGGAGGTAAGGAAGATTATTCTAATGCAACTCAAATTTCTTCTGTTGATCCCATAAAAATTTATAACGCCTGTGGTAAATACAATCTTAATGAATCGGCTGATCTTGTAAGGCGTGCAAAGCTTATCATAAGTCATGATACCGGCTTAATGCATATTGCAGCTGCTTTTAAAAAAGATATAATTTCTGTTTGGGGAAATACAGTTCCTTCTTTTGGAATGTATCCCTATAAAACTAATTATGAAATATTTGGTGTAAATAAATTATGGTGCAGGCCGTGCAGTAAAATTGGTTATGATAAATGTCCGCTCGGGCATTTTAAGTGCATGAAGAAAATATCTATAGATGGTATTGTTAATCATGTAAACATTCTCTTAAGAAAATAGTCCTTTAACTTTTTATTTCAAATCTTGTTATCATTTTTGCACCTCACCCCAGCCCTCTCCAAAAATGGAGAGGGAGTAAGGCGCCCTAATATTTTTACATGTTCAAAAAGTTATTTCCTTTTCTTTCTTTTATTTTTATTTGCTGCAGTTGCTGGTCTCAAAAAGTTTTGGTTACTGTATTTATGCAGGATAAAGTTGCCAAACCATCAAGTGATACTATTTATTATAATGTAAATAAACGTCTAACATGGAAAGACTTTAAAGGTGTACCTGATCTTAAGCATTATGGCGGAGCTGTTACTTCTTCAGGATATGCTTTTGATGCTGATATAAAAATTGAAGGCAAAATAATTTATCTCAACATTGGTGTGTATGTGTTTTTTACCAAGAGTCAATCATGGGAAAAGCCAAATATAAATTCTGACTATCACTTGCTGCATGAGCAGCGGCACTTTGATATAACAAGATTAGGTGCAGAAAATTTTATTAAGCAATTAGTAAAATCAAAATTCACCAAAGACAATTATAATCAGGTACTGGATTCAGTATTTGATAAATCTTATAGTGAGAACCTTGCATTGCAAAATAAATATGATAACGAAACGCAGCATAGCATTAACCGTGAGCAGCAATTGATCTGGAATGATAAAATTGCACAGGAAATAAAGAAAATACAATGAGCAATGATGCAGGGATACAATGATGCAAAAGATACAGTGGTATTCTAATGCATCTCTTGAATCCCTGAATCCTTGAATCTTTGTATCCTTGTATTACAAATTCACTACAAGTACGGGTATTTGTAATTCGTGTCTGACTGTATTAATTGTTTGTCCATAAATAAAATCTTTAAGCCCTGTGTGTCCATGAGCGCCAACTACCAGCATATCAGCTTTTTGTTCCTTTACAATTCTAATAATTTCCTTTGCCCGGTTTCTAAAACCCAAAAATCCTTCGGATTGCAATCCCTG
>JADGPX010000211.1 GCA_017882215.1 Chitinophagaceae bacterium
CCTCCTATTGAAATTAACCACGAGCCCCAAATAAAGAATTGCAAAAAATTCATCAGGATGAGACGAAATTTAATACTCATTTTAATCTGTTTTTTTGTTTAAAATTCAAAGGCTGCGAAAAATTAATATACCGAATCTAATAGTCTGAAAATACATCAATCAAAAAATGTAATTAGTTTTAATTTTCGAAAGATAATAGATTTAGTAAATAATTCACTTTATATCAACCTATTAATTTAAAATAAATCTTAATTTTAAAACATAATAAAATTCACTGTAAACAGTTATTCTTACAACCAGGACTTCCAATTAAAAAATTCTTTGTATTGAAAAAAATAGTACTAACCTTCTTTTCGGTAATTCTTGCCACAATAACATTTTCACAAACCTACCTACCGGACAGGCAGGCTAAAAATAAAGAAAATGGTATAACCCGGTGTGGTACTATGATTAGAGTGGAACAAATGTTTCAGACATATCCTCAATTAAAAACTTTTGCTGAACAACAATCAAAAACAATTCCTACCGGACCGCTTGTAAATAATTACCGTACAGCTGCAATTGTAACTATACCGGTTGTAGTTCATATCGTTTTACCTAATCCTAATGTGGTAACAGATGCAGATGTGCAATGGCAGATAGATAAATTAAATTTAGATTATTCAGGATTAAATCCTGATAGTACAAATATTCCTCCTGCATTCCAGGCAGTAAGAGGTCATAGCCAGATAAGATTTACTTTGGCACGCAGAACACCTTCCGGTGCACTTACAAATGGCATTGACAGAGAACTCAGCAGTGTAGGATCTAATGTAAACAGAACGATAGATCCGATAAAGCGAACTTCACTGGGAGGTGCGGATGTTTGGGATCCTAATTCTTATTTAAATTATTGGGTTGGGCTTGATGCAAGCGGAAGTGGTATATTAGGTTATGCCCAATTTCCTACATCGGGAAGTATGGCAGATGATGGTGTATTTATAAATGCTATTAGCTGGGGGAATAATCCATGCTATACAGCCCCGGGATATAATTTAGGAAGATCAGCTGTACATGAAACCGGGCATTACCTTGGCTTATTACATATTTGGGGTGATGATGGTACTGCCTGTACAGGGGATGATTTCAAAAGTTTGACTTCTGTTGGATCATCGTGTAATTTACCTGCAGGGCTTTTTAATCCTGTCGGTCAGGGTAATACTGCATCTGATATCGGAGATACACCAAATCAATCATCAGAAACTTTAGATTGTCCTTCCGGGATTGTAACAGATGCATGTTCCTCAACTCCGCCCGGTAAAATGTACGAGGATTATATGGATTACACACAGGATGCCTGCTACAGCATGTTCACAAAAAAACAGGTAGAGCGAATGGAGTGGATAATTGACAATTGCCGTTCCGGTTTAAAAACTTCGGTAGGCGGCACCATACCAGGTGGCGCTGTTACAATAGATGCATCTCCTTATCAATCCGTAAATCCCGGCGGTTCTGAAGTGGTAGGATGTACTTCTTTTGCTTATCAATCTACAATTCCATGCCCGGGTAATTTTATTCCAAAAGTAAGGATCAGGAATAATGGCTTAAACACTTTAAATACGGTTACTGTTGGGATGATCATAAATGGCGGAGCACCAACTACGCTGAATATCTCTCCTAATCTTCCTTTTGGATATACAACTGTTGTAAGCTTTGCTGCCGTACCCGTTACCACCGGAACATACACCATTAAGTTTTATACTGCAAACCCAAATGGTGTAAACCCTGACCAGGTACCATCAAATGATACACTTACAACAACACTGTTAGTGGCAACACCGCTTCCAATTCCTGTTACAGAGGGTTTTGAAAGCAGCACATTCCCTCCAACAGGATGGACGATCCGCAATCCTAATGGAGATTTTACATGGGTTAGAGTAACGCCAGGGCATAACAGTAATTTTTCTGCAGCAATTGATAACTATAACAATGATGATTCCGGAAGAATTGATGAATTGCGAACACCAAAAATTACGTTCACACCTGCAGACGCGGCTATTCTTATCTCCTTTGATGTGGCTTATAAATATTATCCGGATACAACTAATTATGATACCTTAAGTGTTCTGGTCTCAAATGATTGTGGCGCTACATTTACAACAGTATACAAAAAATGGGGACCTGAACTTGCAACTGCCGATACATCCACATTGGCTTATATTACTCCTGTAAATTCTGACTGGCGAACAGATAAAGTTTCGATAACAGGAAGCCTTTTATCTTCAGGAAATATTATTGTTGCATTCAGAAATACTAATCGTTTTGGTAATAATATATTTCTTGATAACATAAATATTGCTAAGCCTGATCCGGGAGACTTGCAGCTTGTTTCAATCGATCAGCCTGCTGCAATAATTTGTACCTCATCCGTAACACCTGTTGTTACTGTTAAAAATACAGGAAGTGAATCTATAGCAAGCTTCAATATATCTTATAGTGTTGATAATGGTCCTGCAGCCGTTACTGGTTTAACTTCATTAAACTTACCGCCCGGTCAACAATTAAGTGTAACATTAGATACTGCATTTACAGTTACACCCGGCGCTCATACAATAAAAGTTTTTATTTCAAATGTTTTGACTACTGTTAGTTCCAAAGACCAAAACCAATCGAATGATACATTGAGCAAAGTGTTTACATTAGTTGGCAGGTTGATTACTCCGGTAACAGAAGGATTTGAATCCCCGGTATTCCCTCCTGTAAATTGGGCAGTAGATAATCCTGATGGCTCTATTACATGGGAAAGAACAACTACAGCTGCAAAATCAGGAAGCGCTTCAATGGTGATAAGAAATTTTGATTATCCTGTTGCAAATACTGTTGATAAATTTGTTTCGCCTGAAATAACAGGCATCTCTGCTTTCGATTCTTTATTTGTATCCTTCGATCTTGCTTATGCACTTGGCGCAAATGGTGCTAATGGTAACATAGATACTTTGGAATTACAGGTTAGCAGAGATTGCGGGCAAACGTTTAGCACTGTTTGGAAAAAATCGGGCTCTGATCTGCAAACAACTACAAGTGGCGGCAGGTTCACTCCGACTGCAAATGACTGGAAAAATATAAAAGTTTATTTAACCCCTTTTGTAAGTAGTCCAAGCTTCCAGTTATATTTTGTAGCAAAAAGTAATAAGCAAAATAATCTTTACATAGATAATATAAATGTTTATGGAATTACATTACCGCAACGTTTAAAAGATCAGGGCTATCTTATCTATCCTAATCCGTTTTTAAATTCATTTATAATTCAACATTACCTTCCACCTATTAACCTCGAAAAAATAACCCTCTATAACTCAATAGGACAGACAGTTTGGGAAAAAATAGTGGATGGACAGGGAAGCAGTTTAATTACAGTTAACATTGGAAATCTTTCTCCCGGGGTTTATGTGTTGAATCTTACCTATAAGGATAAAATAATTGTTCAGCGAGTCGTAAAAAATTAAGTTATTATTTTTAAAAAGAGGTTGCACAACGCTGCCTCTTTTGTTTTACAAAGAATGCTGAAGTAACTTTGTTGTATAATAAAATTCATGAAAAAAGAGATATTGAAGAGCTTAATTTCAGAAGCAGTCGCAGATAAAGATCTCAAAATTATTGCTGAAAAAATATTTGAGAAACAAAGAATAAGTGATGAAGATGCATTGCTCTTATTTGAAAAAGGAAGTCTTTCTTTTTTGGGAACATTGGCAAATTATATAAGAGAAGATCTTCACGGCGATAAAACTTATTTTAACCGCAACTTTCACATTGAGCCAACTAACGTGTGTGTTTTTGCCTGTAAGTTTTGTTCTTACTCAAGATTGTATGCACACCGTGATGAAGGCTGGGAATTGAGCATGCAACAAATGCTTGATATTGTAAAAAGCTATGATGGCAAACCTATTACCGAAGTGCATATTGTTGGTGGTGTTCATCCAAAAATGAATCTTGAATTCTTTTGTGAGCTATTACAAAAGATAAAGCAACACAGGCCGGAATTACACATCAAAGGATTTACAGCGGTTGAATTAGATTATATGTTCCGCAAAGCGAAATTAAGTATAGAAGAAGGCATGAAAAAAATTCACCAAGCAGGTTTGGATTCATTACCCGGTGGTGGCGCAGAAATTTTTCATCCTGAAATAAGAGAACAGATTTGCGATGACAAAGTAGATACAAATGGATGGCTGCATATTCATGAAGCTGCGCATAATCTTGGCATGCATACAAATGCTACTATGCTATATGGCCACATTGAAAAATATCGGCATCGCATAGATCACATGCGGAGATTAAGAGAGCTACAGGATAGAACAAATGGTTTCAACACTTTCATTCCGCTTAAGTTTCGTAACAGGAATAATGATATGAGTGATGTAACAGAATCTTCAATTGTTGAAGACATGAAGATGTATGCAGTTGCAAGAATTTATTTAGATAACTTCCCCCATCTGAAAGCTTACTGGCCAATGCTTGGCAGGCAGAATGCACAACTATCTCTTTCCTTCGGTGTAAATGATATTGACGGAACTATTGATGACTCAACAAAAATTTATTCAATGGCAGGAAGTGAAGAACAAAACCCTGCTATGACCACCGAAGAATTAGTAACGCTGATCAAACAGGTAAAACGTAGTCCTGTTGAAAGAGATACTTTATACAATGTTGTTAAGGATTATAGCAAAACAGATTTTGAAAAAGAGAAGTTTGATGTTTTGCTGAATTAACATTGTCTAACCGTCCCGGTCTGACCAATGGCTCGCCAGCCAATGATGCTGCTATTTTTACCCCAAGATAATATTATGTGGAAAAATAATTAAAGTAACACTTTTTTATATCGTAATACCTTATTATATTTGTTGTACAAAATATTAAACGTATGGAAACTTCAATTTTGACAACTAAGGGACAATTACTTATTCCAAAGCGTATCAGAAATAAATATGGTATTAAATCCGGAGTTAAGGTAGCATTTATTGAAACCCCGGAAGGTGTGGTGATTAAGGCTATGGATGCCGCTTATTTTGAAAGCTTTGCCGGTCTATATAAAAATGCCCTCCCCTCGACAGAAGAATATCTGAAATTAAAAAAAGAAGAAGTAAAACTTGAAGAGGGTAAAATCAATAGGATTTTTAAAAAGAAATAAGCAATGAAAAAAATAGTCTTCGACAGCCATGCTTTGATTTGTTTTTTCAGAAAGGAACCGGCTTATGAAATAGTAAGAGATTTACTGGTGAAAATAGCTAACAATGAATCAGAAGGTTTTATTTCCTCGGTAAATGTTGGAGAAATTTATTACATGCTTGTTCGAAAAGGGAATATTAAAATAGCCGAAGCTGCAATA
>JADGPX010000212.1 GCA_017882215.1 Chitinophagaceae bacterium
AAAATTTTATCAGGATATTCCCAGATACTTAATGTTCCTCTTGCAGGAATCGGTCTGTCAAATTGCTTAGGCCAGAGATGCTTGAAAAAGCAGCGTGCGGCTTTAGCCTAAAATAATTTGTTAGGATCATTTTTGTTCAGTGATGTGCCCGCCCGGCTGAATGCCGTTCGGACGGGGCTAAAGCCGGTAAGTTTTATTATTCTTACCCCGACCTAAAGAACGGGGCTATTCATTTTGAGAACATCCTACCTAATCCTATTTTTAAAAAGAGATTCAGATGCAAATATGCTTCCTGCTTTGCCCTGGCTTGCATGCATTAAAATAGGTCCCTGGTATTTTGTTCCCAAGTTCCTTGTTTCAATTGTTTTTACACCCATCACAACCAGCGTTGCCCATGGCTGCAGTAATGATATAGCTTTCATATCTTATAAATTTCTCCACAAACTTTCAATTACAAATTGAACGACAGCAAATTTGTTTTACTTTTGCAAATTGCCCTTTTTTGAATCGATACCAATAAAATCTAAAAACCAAATTTGGCTTTACCGCACCTGATTAAATACATTTATAATACGGGAACTGATGAAGTGATCCGTCGTGGAAAAAAAATTCATGCTTTTGGTTATGTTGAATTGGTTGATCATGATGAGCTGATGAATTCCGTAACATTTCGTGTACGGGATGACAGCTATACCACTTTCTATAAAGTTCATATCCAGAAATATAATGATCCTAAAATGCTGATGCTTCGCTGCAGCTGTCCTTATAATTTAGGTGACATCTGCCGTCATGAAGCTGCTGCGCTTTTCCAATTACAGGACCTTATTGATAAAAATTTATTGGGAAGCAACGAGGCAATTGTGTACAATCAAAAACACACGATTGCAAAAATGAAATTCATTGATCTGAAAATGATCAGGATGCTGGCAGGCCAAAAAAATTATGAAACAGCGGAAGAAATATTAAGAGGCAGCAAAATAAATATATTACAGGCCGCCAATGAAAAGGTTGAAGCAACATTGGAATATAACACTGAAAATTATAAACTGGTAATTCAGAAAAATGAGGAAAAGACTTTTGACACTTCCTGCACCTGTAATGAAACTGAACATCCTTTCTGTGCCCATAAAACCGCACTGTTTTTACAGTTACTGAATTCTTATGGTCCTCATTATTTTGACTCTATCCGTAATTGGGATAAAGAAAAAAATAAATTGCTGGAGGCTTATGGCTACAGCCTTAATGAAGACCTGAAAGATAAATTTGAATTTGCCTATAAAGAAGGCAAGCCTTTTTTAAGAGTACTTGATCCTTCAATAAAAAGATTAGCTCCTGCTTTTAATGCACGCCCCGTTGTTGCAATGGTAAAAGAACAGGCAGCAGAAGTAGAAACCATTTCTACTACCAAAAAAGTTGGTATTGTATTTAACGCAAACCAAAGATCATTTCCTTTTTTTTCGGCAGATGTTATTCAGGGAGAGGCAGATGAAGATTCCGATAGCCATCGGGAAAAAAAATTTATCAGCAATGTAGAAAAATTAGATCTTACCAAATTTATAAATACAGAAATATTTTCTGAACCGGATAAGCAATTACTGCAGCAGGTACGTAAACTTCAATCATCAGAAGTAAATAAATACCTTGATCGTAATTCACCATTCGGTGGTTTTTGGGAAAACATAATTCTTGATGAAAAAGATGAACTACCTGAAGAAACCAAAACTTTGATGGTTGAATATCTGCATCCCAAACTAAAAAAAATATTCGAAGAGAATGGTTCCAATCCTTTTGTGTTTTATTTACCACAGGGTAAAAATTTTAAAACCGAAAACCTCAAAGAGATATCATTATCACCGGATGCGATCTCTCCTCTTTTTAAAATTGCAGCAAAAAATGATCATTATGAACTCTCCTGCGCAGTAAAAATTGAAGGACAGGTAACACACCTGGATAATAATGAATGGAACAGCAGTTTGTTATTCTTATACAATCATAAATTTTACCAATGGCAAAAGCCCGAAGATGTATTAAATGCTGAAAAATATTTTAATAAGCCGGTTATTTTATCAAAGAATAACTGGGCGGAGCAATATCAGCAAATTGTTTTGCCTCTTACTAAAGAATACCAGGTTCAATTTGATAAATCACTGATAAAAGAAATTAAAGAGGGTGATCCTGAAGTGAGATTGATGCTAATTGAAAAGGGCGACTACCTTATGTTTCAGCCCCTTTTCAGTTATAAAGGCTTTGAAACAAAAGCCAATGATAAAGATGTGATAATTATTCCCGAAGGAGATAAAGTATTGCTTGTTCATCGCAATAAAGAAGCTGAAAGAAAATTTATAGCTAAGCTGGAAGGTCTTCATTCGCAATTCGTTCGTCCGCAGGATGGGAATAGTCTTGTATTAAAAGGAGCAGATGTTTTAAAAAACAATTGGTTCTTTTTATTTGTAGATGCCATGAAGGAAATGAAAGTGCCGGTGTATGGATTTGAGGCATTAAAAAATTTCCGTTTCAATACAGCCAAGCCATCTACGCACATACATGTCAGCAGCGGGCTTGATTGGTTTGATGCTAAAGTGGAGCTTGCTTTTGGCGACCAGAGGATTGGCATTATTGATATTAAAAAAGCACTGGCAAATAAGCAATCATTTGTCCAGTTAAATGATGGCACATTGGGTATCCTGCCTGACGAATGGATAAAAAAATATTCACTGCTTTTTAAAGTGGGTGAAGGAAAAAGTAACCAGTTGCGCTTATCAAAATATCATTTAAGCATTATTGATGACCTTTACGAAAAGCGTGACGAAGAAGAACTTTCATTTGAGCTGGATGCAAAATATGAACGCCTGAGAAATTTTAAAAGTATCCCTGAAATTAATGTTCCCCGGGGATTAGAAGATGTTCTGCGTCCTTACCAAACATCGGGTTATCACTGGTTAAATTATCTTAATGATGTGGGTTGGGGTGGTATTCTGGCAGATGATATGGGACTTGGTAAAACGGTACAGGCACTAACAATGCTCAGGCATTATAAAGAAGAGAATGGAGGATTAAAAGCAATGGTTATTTGTCCCACTACACTTATTTACAACTGGGAGAATGAAATAAAAAAGTTTACACCAGAGCTAACATACCGTATACATCATGGCAGTATCCGTACAAGAAATACGGAGGAATTAGTGCAATCCAATATTATTATTACTACCTATGGTACGCTGCGAAGCGATATACAGGTTTTCTCAAAAATTTTATTTGATTATGTGATACTGGATGAATCGCAGGCAATTAAAAATCCAGGTTCAAAGGTGGCAAAAGCTGCCTGTTTGCTTACTGCAAAAAACCGCTTATGTATGAGTGGCACACCATTGCAGAATAACACTTTTGATATTTTTGCACAAATGAATTTCTTAAATCCGGGCTTGTTGGGTTCAATGGAATTTTTTAGAAATGAATTTGCAACACCTATTGATAAGTTTGGTGAGCCCGAACAAAAAGATCATTTAAGAAAGCTTTTGTATCCTTTTATTTTAAGAAGAACCAAAGAACAGGTTGCGAAAGATCTTCCTGAAAAAATGGAGACTATTCTTTTTTGTGAAATGGAAGATGAGCAAAGAAATGTATATGAAGCGTATCGCAATGCTTATAGAGACAAGATACTGGGCGTTATTGATAACCAGGGAATTGGCAAATCGCAACTTACCATATTGCAGGGATTGATGAAGTTGCGGCAGATCTGCGATAGCCCTGCAATTTTAAATGAAGAAGAAAAATATCCAAACCATTCTATAAAACTGGATGAGCTTACAAGAGAAATTACAGAGAACATTGGCGAGCATAAGGCATTAATATTTTCACAATTCCTGGGCATGCTTGCATTAATAAAAGAAAAGCTTAAGGAGAATAATGTGGTATTTGAATATTTTGATGGCAGCACTTCCCCTATGGAAAGACAACGTGCTATTCTGAATTTTCAGGGAAGTGATGAGTGCAGGGTATTTCTTATTTCATTAAAAGCCGGCGGTGTGGGATTAAATTTAACGGCTGCTGATTATGTATACATTGTTGATCCATGGTGGAACCCCGCAGTAGAGCTACAGGCTATTGACCGTACACACCGTATAGGACAAACCAAGAACATTTTTGCCTATAGAATGATTTGTAAAGACACTATTGAAGATAAAATTTTACAGTTGCAGGAGCGCAAAAGAATACTGGCAAAAGAACTCATAGCAGATGATCCTTCTTTTGTGAAGAGTTTGAGCAAGCAGGATGTCGAATATCTGTTCAGTTGATCAGTTGCTGATAAAATCTTTAAGTCTTCTAAATTCTCTTTGTGAACTGGATACAAAATAGGGCCTCAGCTTACGGACAATAAATTTAAAAAAGCGAAGCATTGTTTTGGTTTAAAAAATACTTTTCTCAATAAGGGGCATCTGGAATAATACAATATTTAATACCGGCGAATTTTTTTTAGGTTGAGATTCAGTAAGTTTTAAACCATCTTTTAAATTCCAGATTACCATACTGTATGGCCATGCCTGTTATTTCTATGCATTTTTTTGCAGTACCTGGTGTTATAAAACTCAGGATGCTGTGAAAGTTTAGCCAGAAAATTTTGAATAATTCTTACTATCAGGTTACGGCTTTGGGCATTTGTATTCATATAAAATGGATCTATATAATTGTACAACGACGCCAAATAATAATTATTGTAAAAGGATATTTAAATGAGTATAAACCTTTGTACGCATGAGATTGTTGCTTCGTAATTCTACTTAATTTTAATATTTATATGAGGGATATTCCTGGCATTTTTTGATATTGTCTGTTTGATAGAAGCACAACTGCCAGTGCTTGGCCGTGGTCGGTCTTACCTGCTTGGGTGTGTGCGTTGGCGGGTGACCGGCCACATTAATGGTGTTATAAAATATAGGTTGTAATTTAATGTTTAAATAGGGTGACATACAACGGCAGGTATTGCCGAAGTACGGGAATTAGTATTCCGTCAGCCCGGAACCGCAGCCCAATTGAAAAACTGAAGTTGAAGTTAACAACAAAAAGCTAAATAGAATTACGTCAAGCCCGATAATAGATGATAGCAATATGAAGCTCATTGTTACTACGTCAGCCAGCATAGGTATTTCTTCAAATTTACAAAAATTATAAGAGCAATTGTAGTTTATAAAGTCCGTAGTCGCAGACTACGGACAGCCTTTAGTTTTACTCTTCCTGTTAATCAGGACTACTTTTATACTGATAATTATTATTCACTTAACAATCAAAAAGGCAGAGGCTCATTATTAACGGA
>JADGPX010000213.1 GCA_017882215.1 Chitinophagaceae bacterium
CAATGCATCAAAATTTTTATCCAGCCAGCGATTGAAAGCCATTGCAGCGCTTCTTGCAAAAACCATACAAAGGATCACAAGCATAAATGTATATCCATACCTTAAATACCATGGGGCAGAATTTGCTTTTGATTCATTAATTATTATCCCCAGAAAAAAACCAATCAATGCAAAAGGCATTGCAAAAATGGTATGTGAAAACTTTACGAGAGATAAATAATTTCTAATCTTAGTTTTCACCTTCTAATTTTTAAATCCCATTAATCTTATTAATCCCAAAAATCCCGGTTCTGATAATTTCCCACAAAACAATTCCTGCTGCAACAGAAATGTTTAAAGAATGTTTCATTCCAAACTGAGGTATTTCAATGCATCCATCACATAATGAAATTGTTTCTGTTTCTACGCCGCTTACTTCATTGCCAAATATCAAAGCAACTTTATCTGTATTTGCTTCAGTAAATTTTTCTAAAGAAATACTTTTATTAACCTGCTCAATAGCAAAAATTTTGTATTCATTTTTTCTTAATTCCTCAACAGCATCTTTAGTGCACGGAAAATATTTCCATTCTACCGTTTCTGTAGCGCCAAGAGCAGTCTTATCAATTTCTTTACGGGGAGGCTGAGCTGTGTATCCGCAAATGTAAATGGCTTCAATTAAAAAAGCATCAGCAGTGCGAAACACACTCCCCACATTGTGCATGCTGCGTATATTTTCTAAAACAACTACAACAGGAAATTTTTCTGAACGTTTAAATTCATCAACGGTCTTCCTGTCCAGCTCATCCATGCTAAGTTTCTTCATCTAAAAATCACTTATGGCAAAAGTAATTCAATGAATACAAACCTTTATAGCAACAATTGTAAAACCTTATTTTTGTTCAATAAGTCAATCACCTATTGACCATTGACTATTGACGATTAATAATATGGCTAAATCAGCAGATACTCCAATGATGCTTCAGCACAATGCCATCAAGGCTAAGTACCCTGATGCTATATTGCTGTTTCGTGTGGGTGATTTTTATGAAACCTTTGGCGCTGATGCTGTAACGGCTTCCAAAGTGCTGGGCATTACTTTAACCAAGCGAAATAATAATTCTCCAACCGCATCCGAACTTGCAGGTTTTCCTCATCATGCACTGGATACGTATTTGCATAAACTGGTGAAAGCAGGGTACCGTGTTGCCATCTGCGACCAGTTGGAAGATCCAAAACTTGCAAAAGGAATTGTAAAGCGTGGAGTGACAGAATTGATAACTCCCGGTGTGGCAACCAATGACAAATTACTGGAACATAACCGGAATAATTTTTTATGTGGTATGCACTTTAATGAGCCCGCCCGCCCGCCCGTGCCGGTACGGACGGGGATGACCGGTTCGGACGGGGAAAAATTTGGACTGGCTTTTTTAGATATTTCTACAGGAGAATTTTTTATTGCGGAAGGCGACAGGGAATATGCAGATAAATTATTGCAGAGTTTTCAGCCGGCAGAAATTGTATTCCAGCGCAACCAGCAAAAATATTTTAAAAATTATTTTGGAAGTAAATTTTATACCTACACTTTAGATGAGTGGATATTTACGGAAGCCTACGCAAAAGAAAGTTTATTAAAACATTTTGGCACCCAAAGTTTAAAAGGTTTTGGTGTAGAAGATCTGCATGATGGTATTGTTGCCGCAAGCGCTGTACTTCATTATTTAAAAGATACGGAGCATCCAAACCTGCAGCACATAACATCTTTACAAAGAATTGATAAGGCTGATCATTTGTGGATGGATCGTTTTACTATCCGTAATCTCGAACTGCTTGGCGGCGTGGAAGGAAATAATTCTTTGCTTAAAGTTTTAGATAATACGGTTTCTCCGATGGGTGCAAGGTTGCTCAAACGCTGGTTGTTGCTGCCTCTTACCAATATCAATAAAATTGAAGAGCGTTTAGATTTGGTAGAGTCCTTTATCAAATCAGTTGATGTAAGGAACAAAATTTCTCAATCTATTAAACAGTCAGGTGATGTTGAAAGATTGGTTAGCAAGATCTCTTTAAAAAAAATAAATCCCAGGGAAGTTTTACAAATTGCCAAAGGATTGCAGCAGGTGCAATTGATAAAAGCACTGTGTAATAATTCTGAAAATGAATATTTAAGAAGGTTAGGTGATTCTCTTAATCCATGTCAATACATTGCTGATAAAATTGTAAAAGAGATAATTGAAAATCCTCCTATTGCTACAGCTAAAGGGAATGTAATTGCAATGAATGTGGATGAAAGTTTGGACGAGCTGCGAAATATTGCAACCCATGGTAAAACTTATTTGCTGCAATTGCAGAAAAAGGAAAGTGAGGCTACAGGTATTTCTTCATTGCGGATAGGATTCAACAATGTTTTTGGTTATTACCTCGAAGTAACCAATCTGCATAAATCAAAAGTACCTGCTGAATGGATACGCAAGCAAACACTTACCAACGCAGAAAGATATATCACTCCTGAGTTAAAAGAATATGAAGAAAAAATTACAGGTGCGGAAGAAAAAATTCTCCAGATAGAATTTCAGATTTTTGAAAAGCTTTTACATGAGCTTCAGGATTATATTACTCCCATGCAGGTGAACGGGCATGTAATGGCAGTGCTGGATTGCCTTTGCTGCTTTGCCAACAATGCATTGCAATTCAATTATAAAAAACCTGGTCTGCATGATGGCAATGACCTGGAATTAAAAGAAAGTCGTCATCCTGTTATAGAAAGAAATTTGCCGCAAGGTGAAAGCTATATTCCTAATGATATTTTTTTAGATCCTTCTTCCCTGCAGATAATAATTTTAACCGGACCAAATATGAGTGGTAAGAGCGCCATTCTTCGCCAAACAGCTTTGATAACTTTAATGGCACACATGGGAAGTTTTGTGCCTGCCGATGAAGCAAAAATTCCACTGACAGATAAAATTTTTACAAGGGTTGGCGCCAATGATAACCTTAGCAGTGGCGAAAGCACCTTTATGGTGGAAATGAATGAAACCGCAAGTATCATTAATAATATAACTGCAAAAAGTTTGATCTTATTAGATGAGATTGGACGAGGTACTTCCACATACGATGGTATTTCCATTGCATGGAGTATTGTAGAATTTTTGCATGCTTCTCCTCATGCACCCAAAACTTTATTTGCTACGCACTATCATGAATTAAATGAACTGGAAAATAAATTGCCACGTGTAAAAAATTATCACGTTACCAATAAAGAAGCAGGCAATAAAATTATTTTCTTAAGAAAATTAGCTGCCGGCGGAAGTATACACAGCTTTGGAATTCATGTAGCAAAAATGGCTGGTATGCCGCCATCATTAATTCAAAGAGCAAATGAAATTTTAAAGCAGATGGAAACTAAACATGTTGATGATGCTATGGGAGAGAATATAAAAAAACTGTCAACTCCAAAATTGCAGCTTAGTATTTTTGATGCCCATTCACAGGCATTTGAAGAAATAAGGAAAATTTTAGAAGCAGTTGATATCAACCGGCTTACCCCTGTAGAAGCATTGCTGAAACTTCAGGAAGTGAAAAATATGGTTAAGTGATTGATGATTTGGAAGTGCTATAATTCTATTTTCTGATCAATAATGTTTATTTATAATTATACACTAAATAACCCCAAGGTTCCAGGCTAAATACATGTGTACTGCTTATTTTTTCTTTCACGCCCATAAACACATTCATAGGCTGTCCGTAAACACTTTTATCTTTAATCGTAAATCTTTGTGGTTGATTGGAAAGATTTAAGATCACTGTAACTTTATGTCCTTGCTTCTCTCTTAAATATGCAAAAATGGCAACATCATTTGCAGTAATTAATTTTTTATAAGACGCATCTGCATCTAAAGCAGGTGTGCTTTTGCGAAGTTTCAATAAAGTTTTATAGAATGGTGCCATTTCAAATTTACCCGACCACTCTATCGGATCTTTCACAAAAAATTTCAAACGCTTTCTATTGGGAATTTCCTGTCCGCTGTAAATAAGGGGAACACTTTGATACATTGTTTGAGAGAACACTGCAAAAGCTTTATAAGCATCTCCATATTTTTCAAACTCAGTGCCATTCCAGCTATTCTCATCATGATTGGTAGTAAAATATAACCGGAAAGCGTTCTTAGGAAAGATCTCAATATTATGGTTTAACACTGAATCAAAATGAGACAATTTTCTCTTGCCAGAATAAACATCCCCCATCGCCCCCATCACACTCCAGGTATAAGTTTCATCAAAACCTGCAACATGCAATTCAGGCTTTTCACTTTCTGCCAGCATAAAAACATTCTTTGTTTTTTTTAATGACGAAATGCACTGTTTCCAAAAATCTAAAGGTGGTCCATCTGCCACATCACAACGGAAACCATCTATATCACTTTCTTTTATCCAGAATTTCATCACATCGATCATGCTATCCCGCAATTCTCTACTATCATAATTTAATTTACGTGTATCTGTCCAATCAAAAGGCACTACAAAATTTCCATCTTTATCTTTTAAATAAAAATCAGGATGATTTTTTATCCATGGATTATCAGGGGCAGAATGATTGGCTACCCAATCTGTGATCACCTTAAAACCCATGCTGTGTGCATGTTTTACCAATACTTTCCAGTCTGTCATTGTACCAAATTCTTCATTCACAGCTTTGTAATTTCTTACGGCATAATAACTCCCAAGGTCAGACTCAGACGTTTTTCTACCTTCAATACCAATTGGAGTTATCGGCATGAACCACAAAATTTCAACTCCCATATTTTTTAATCTGGGGAGATGTTTTTCAAAATCTTTAATGGAACCGGAAGGCGAGTACTGACGAAGATTTACCTCGTAAATATTGCTTTGTATACTCCATGCAGGATGAGATGTATATTGTGCAATACTTATGTAGAAGAATAAGCTACATACGCAATGCAGGAGTAATTGTTTAAGTTTCATTTTCATGAAAATAATTTTGATTGAAGTTGACAGAAAAAAATAAATAATCTTTCCCATTCAATGCCTTTGTTATTAAACCAAAATTATGCTTAAAGGTTTACCCTTTTATATTCCCTTGCTTTTTATTTTTACAACGCTTATTACTTTTTTATTTTTTATTGCTGCTGTTAAAAAAAATAATTACGCAGTTGTTGGTGTTTTCACCAACAGCTTATTATACATTCTCATGTTGGCGTGGACGCCAACATCAGCCTAAGTTTATAAGTCCGTAGTCACAGACTTACAACAACAATATTTTTATTTAAAATAACAAAGAAAACAAACAGAGCAAAGATTATGGAGAAT
>JADGPX010000214.1 GCA_017882215.1 Chitinophagaceae bacterium
AATTTTTCCGGCATGTGTTTGTGCACAGACGACTGCTGCAATATCCATCCATTCTACCAGGCGGCCACCTTGCAATAAACCCATGGGGTTAGTATCGTTGGGACAAACTACTTCTGTTTTAATCGTTTCTGATGCTGCCGGCGTTTTATTTATCATAAGCCAAAATGACTATTTTTTTATTTTACATAAAATGATACAAATCATGTTATTCTTCTTTTCATGCCGATTGAATAAAGCTTCAGCCTTTTATCCACCCATGCTCTTTATACCAACGGATGGTATGTTTCAGGCCTTCTTCCAAATTGAATTGTGGTACAAAGCCAAGTTTGATAATTTCAGCACAGTCAACACTCCAGTTCATCGCTTTAAACTCTTTAAGACGTTCTCTGCTTAAAACAGGTGCCTTTCCTCTTATGCTCCCTGAGATTTCTGAAAACAATGCAAAAAAGCCGGCCAAAAATGCAGGAACAATAAATGAGATTGTTTTTTTGTTCAGATTTTTCTTAACAATGTGATTAAATGTTTTTGACGTGTACAGTTTCAAATCTGATACCAGCAAGTTTTGATTAATAGCGGAAGATTCCATACTTAAAAAAATCGCCTCAACCAAATCCTGAACATGAACAAAACTGAGTAACTGTTCGGTGCTGCCTATATAAACTTCTATATGTTTCTCAATTGATTTTAGTAAGAAAAAAAAATCTTTATCCCTTGGGCCATATACGGCAGTAGGATTGATGATTAAAAAGGGGAAATCAGGATTGGCATATAGGAATTGCTCGGCTTTTAATTTGCTTTTGCCATACTCGGTTAAAGGTTGTTGAATTTGGCAGGAAGTTATAGGGTTGGTATTTATCCCTGGTCCAAAAGAGGCAAGGCTGCTGATATAAACAAACTTGTCCGGAACCAGGCTATTTCTTTTTAATGCATGAACAAACTTTTTTGTGTTTTCAAAATTTACCAAAGAAAAATCTGCTTTGTTTATGGCTTTTGTTAAACCTGCTGTATGAATAATAAAATCAAATCTTCCGTATTGATTTGCAAAGTTGTTAAGAGCAATATCCAATAAAATATTATTGTTAAAATTCAACTCAAGAAAATGGATACGCGGATCGCTCAAATATTTTTTGTTACTGGCAGTTCTTATCCCGGCAAAAGTTTGATAATTTCTTTTTATCGCTTCTTCCACCAAAAAGCTTCCGATAAAACCACTGGCACCGGTAACTAAAATATTTTTTTTCATCCGGGATTTTTATTTTCCAAGGGTTACAAATGTTTAATATAACATCTCCTTCTTTTATGTTGAATGGCATCGTAATGCTCCCAAATAGATTGTACTTTTTTATTCAGTTCCAATTCGGGATTTGATTCGACATATTTAATACCGTTTTTAATGTACGATTTGGCTAGCTCATGCATTAGTATGGCGATTACACCTTTACCCTGAAGGTCTTTACGTATTGCAACTAAATACAGATCTGCCAGCTTGTTTTTTTTCAATGCTTTTAGGATATGAACAAATCCAAAAGGCAGTAAACTTCCTTTTGCTTTTTGTAAAGCAATGGATAATGAAGGCATGGTAACCCCAAATGCAACAAGCTGCCCGTTTTTGTCTATTACTAATGGAACAAAATCAGTACGAATGAAAGAGAAATATTGTTTGGTGTAATATTGAATTTGTTTATTAGTTAATGGAACCACCCCATATAGTCCTTCATAAGCAGTATTAATTAATTCGAAAATTTCTTTTGCATAGGGCAGTATATCTTTTGCTTTGCGTGCTTTTATTACTTGCAGATTAAGCCTCCTTTCAACAATGCTTGCCAGCTTCTCTATCTTTTCAGGTATGGCTTCGGGTATTTTGATTTTATATTCTACCCAATCGGCATCTTTGGTATAACCTAGTTTTTCGATGAATGAAGGGTAATAAGGATGATTGTAAATAGCAGCTAAAGTTCCTAACTGATCGAAACCTTCAATCAACATTCCTTCATGGTCCAAATCGGTAAAGCCCATTGGCCCATGAACGGCTGTCATTCCTTTTTCTTTAGCCCAGTTTTCAACCTGTTCTGTTAAAGCCTTTGCAATTTGTTCATCTTCTTCAAAATCTATCCATCCAAAACGCATGTATTGATTGTTCCATTTTTCAATATATGCTTTGTTTAAAATACCTGCAATACGGCCCACAACTTTATCTTCTTTATATGCCAGCCAGTAACGTGCTTCGCAATAATCGAAAGCAGGGTTTTTATCTTTTCGTAAAGTAGCTTTTTCATCAAACCTCAATGGCGGAACATAAAACGGGTGGTTGTTATATAATGTATAAGGGAAATCAATAAAAGCCTTTAGTTGCTTTTTATTTTTCACTTCTCTAATTATAATGCTCATGCGTATAGTTTATATTTAAAGGAAGATTGATTCTCAGAAGTTAAATATGTATTACATCAATCCTATCTCACATTTGCTTCAGTTCAAATACATGAAGTTCGCTGGCAACTTTTTCTATTTTGTCAATTGCTTCATCTAACTGATCCCTGGTATGGGTGGCCATTATTGATAACCGGAGAAGTGATGAATCACTTCTCACTGCCGGGGATACTACCGGGTTCACAAATATACCTTCTTCAAATAATCGTTGGGTAAACTGAAAAGTAAGATAGTTGTCCCGGATATAAATTGGGATAATAGGTGTTTCAGAAGTATTAATATCAAAACCAAGTTCCTGTAGTGCGTTTGCTATGTAGGCAGTATTAGTCCAAAGTTTTTCCTGTCGCTCGGGTTCTGTTTGTATTATTTCAAGTGCCGCTAAAGCAGCCGCAACAGCCGATGGCGGGATACTGGCACTAAAAATCATGGGCCTGGAATGGTGTTTTAAATAATTTACGGTTTCGGTTGTGGTGGCAATGTATCCTCCAACGGATGCAAGCGATTTACTAAAAGTACCCATTATGATATCAACCTGTTCTGTTAAACCAAAATGATTGGCGGTACCTTTTCCCTTCTCGCCTATCACTCCTAATGCATGGGCATCATCAACCATAACAAGTGCTTCATATTTATTTGCGAGCCTTGTAATTTCGGGTAAGTTACAAATATCTCCTTCCATGCTGAATATGCCATCTATCACTATCATCTTGATTTTTTCAACCTGAACGGACTGTAAAAGTTTTTCTAAATCCTTCATGTCATTATGGGCAAATTTCAATACCCTCGAAAAAGAGAGTCGGCTGCCTTCTATAATTGATGCATGATCCAATTCGTCTAATATTATTACACCATTTCTGCCTGTTAATGAGGCTACTGTTCCGAGGTTTGTTTGAAACCCTGTTGTGAAAATCAAAGCAGATTCTTTGCCTACATGATCGGCCAGCCTTTCTTCCAGTTCAATATGTAATCGGGAAGTGCCGTTTAAAAACCTGGATCCGGAGCAACTGCTCCCATACATGTCAATTGCTTTCTTTGCCGCTTCTTTTACTTTTGGATGATTGGTGAGGCCCATATAACTGTTTGAACCAAACATCAACAATTTTCTTCCCTGAATTACAACTTCTGTATCATGGTTTTCTTCAATAGACCTGAAATAAGGATATATCCCGGCCTTTTTCAACTCATCGGGCGTTGTAAACCCTGCTAATTTTTTAAATAAACTTTGTTGTATCATAGTAATGTTTGTATATGAAGAGTCATGTTTTTATGAGCAGGTAGCTGATAAAATTATTTTTTAGCCATAAAGTAACATTATCGGGTAAAAATAATAAATACAGATAACTTTGACCTTATTTATTTTTTGTACCAAACTTTAGAATATGTATGATGCATCCGTTGCGTCACACTTGTACGGCTTGCTCCTTATTGAGCTTTTAAAAAAGACCTTGCTGTCAGGTTTGTGGCACAGCATTAATGATAATACTACATAAAAATTATGTTGAGCTTAACTAAGATTTTTCATTTCGAAATGGCTCATGCCATTCATGGTTATCCTGGCGGTTGTAAAAACATTCATGGTCATTCCTATGAATTACATGTAACGGTAACGGCTGGGAAAGAGAGCCAAAACTATATACCTGCCCCAGGGTTTATTTTAGACTTTAAAGAATTAAAACAATTAGTAACATCTGCCATCATAGAAACATTTGATCATAAACTTGTTTTATCGCGTACATACCTGGTCAACAATCCGGCTGTTATATCACAGGAAAACCTGGTTACCTGGGAAGCAGAACCAACTGCAGAAAACCTGCTGATATATATGAAGCAAATCCTGTGTGAAAAGCTTCCGGATGAAGTAAAGCTGGTTCAATTAAAATTATATGAAACAAAAGATTCGTATGCAGAATGGACAACTGACAATATGCAGTGAAAGTAAATATTTGCAGTAAAATCTGTAGTTTCCTTTTTTAAAATAATATTTATGTTTTCTAAAGCAACGGAATATGCGCTCAGGGCAACCATTTATATAGCCAAAAAAAGTACAGAAGAAAAGAAATTAGGTATTGAGGAAATATCGAGAGCCATTGATTCGCCTCAATCATTTACAGCAAAAATATTACAGGCGCTTACCAAAGATAATAAGGTCGTAAGTTCTGTTCGTGGGCCCAATGGCGGTTTTTTTATTACTGAAAAAACAAAAAAGCTGCCTGTGCGTTCTATCCTGCAAGCTATGGGAGAGGATGAAGTGCTGGAAAAATGTGTGCTGGGTTTAAAGATGTGCTCAGAAATACAACCATGCCCGATGCATGCACAATACAAGTCCATTAAACAACAATTGATAAAATTATTTGTAACAAAAACTATTCAGCAGCTGGCTGCTGATATTAAAGATGGCGAAGTCTTTATTAATAATAAAAAAAGATGATTATTTTTGGTTTAACGGCAGATGTTAATTTCAGAATAATGAACATTTATTTTCCGATACAGAATTTACTGAAGATATAATCTAACCGATCTTCATTTGTGATCTCACCTGTTATTTCACCAAGATAATAGAGACAACGCCTGATATCCAACGCCAATAAGTCTCCGGAGATCTTACTTTCCAGACCGTCTTTAATATCATGTAAAGATTTCTCAACCTGCCCTAAAGCCTCATAGTGCCTGCTATTGGTTACGATTATATTTTCTGTAAGTGTTTTGTTTTCCGTAACGGATAAAAACAGCTTGCTTTTCAATTCGTCAATTCCAATGTTTTCTTTTGCAGAAATAAACTGGATTTCCAAATCACCATAATTATTTTTCTTTTTGTCAACACTGATAATATCAGATTTGTTGCCAATCAGTATGAACTTTTTATTTTGAT
>JADGPX010000215.1 GCA_017882215.1 Chitinophagaceae bacterium
GATAAATGCCGGTGTTCTGAATAGTATTATTTCTTATTGTAGCGTATGGATTAGAATTATCATCCAGTCTAATGCCTATATTATTTGAATTTAATATGGTACTATTCTCTATTTTGAAATTAGCGCAATTTGCAAGTTTTACTGCATTTATTCCTGAAAATAAAATTGAACAATTTTGAATATTAAGATTAGTCATACCGCCCCAATCATTCCAGAAAGCATTACTATTTGCGCCTGTAAAAGAAAGCCCATCAAACGTAATATAAGCACCATGAACCGTTGCTAAAACATCCTGAGTAGTTACCTGTACATTTGTTGGGCTGCTTGTACTATAAATTTGTATTTTCTTAGTAGATGGATTGTAATACCATTCATTTACTGTGTCGAGTGTCCTGCTATCGTTTTGAATAAAATAACCAAAGCCATCTGTAGGTGTATAACTTAATGCCGGGCTATAGGTTAATGTACCACCCGATTGTGCAGTAATAAATGTTTGGTCTAAAGTCCATTGTGAAGACCGTACTACCAATGCTGCACCTGTCCAGTTAGGAGTACCTGTTAAGCTACTGCTTGTAATAGAAGTAGTTCCTGAATGACTTTGAAACGTTAAATACCCTGTATTTGGGTATCTCCCCATAGGAGTATTAACTCCATTTATTGTAACCATGTTACAAGTAGCTAAAGTAGAAACTGCTGCTGTACTTTCCCAAATATTACTCCCTAAATTTGTCCATGCACTTACTGTTGTAAATCCTGTTATTACAGGCTTTGAGCCTGTGCCATAAGCACCTATTGTGATGGGAGAACCTGAACTACCGCTTCTGCTGATTGTAAGTGAGCCATAAAATGTATCTCCTCTTTTAAATAATAGTGAATCGCCGGGACTTCTTGAAGAAAAAACTGAATTGAATTTTGCTATTGTTTGCCACGGCGTTGAAGTTGAAGTACCATTGTTTGCATCATTGCCAGTTACTGAGAAGTAATAATTGGTGGCATTCGCAGTTAAGCCAAAAATAATAAATGGTAACAAAAACAATGTTTTCATAGGCCTTTCAGGTAGCAATTGGATTTGCTATTAGGATATCAGATTTTAATTGCATCCGCTCATAGCCGGATGTTATTAATTAAATATATTGATTAGGGGATATACTTAATCAAGCTCTAACGATAAAACAATGGGAATTATTATTACAAGCTGTCAGTTTTTCTTTCATTATTTTCCACAGTAACATTGAATTCCAACTTTCTATTAAAACATATCATTTCCATTTACTTTAAGTAAATAATTAATCTGTATTTTTTATCGTTAGCGTTGCGTTATTAGTCAAACATTTTCAATTGGTTAGAATTTTGTTCTTTGAAATATTGTATAGTCACCAAAATACCTGTTGACAATGGCTTGGAACTGTTTATAAGAAACTAATTCCATGATTTGTGCGAAAATGTATTTGCCTTGATTCATAATAATTGAAAATCAAAAAGTTATGATTTTTTTGATTCTCAAAAATTCAAATCGTTTCCAATCTAAAATCCCCGAAAACTCAATGCTGACAATATTTTCAAAGAAACTAATTATTATAACAACGCAACGCTAATGAACAATTATATAAATTTCTATGCTGCAACCAATTCTTCACCCCCAATAAGAAACCTGGTCTTTGTATTGTAAGTTTTTAGGATGCCATAATTCCAGACTTAGTTTTGGTCTACATTCAATTGCTTTCAACATTATTGTTTGAGGATTTTTATGTTTTATTTTTGCAATGCAATAAGTCAAAAACTGGCGTTTCAGTTATAAATAATTTGGCTTTAATTCTAAGGTGCAGTTTTTTCGATATAACTCTGATGGCAAACTTTTAATGCCAGGAAAAATTATAATTTACTTTCCAATTACATGTATAATAAATAAATGAAACAAATTTAAGGGCTAACAATAAAAATCATTTATCGAATAATGATTCAATTAAAATTATCATCTTTATCTTTCATTTAGTTTTCTGTTAAATCCCTTTTTCGAAAACAATTTTTATGGCAGGTAAACGTACCCTTTTCAGGAAAATTTTAATTTTATTAAATCTTGGAGTTGTTATCGCTTACCTTATCAGCTGCCTTTTGCCATTTATCAATACAGGTGAAAATTGGCTTTTAGCTTTGCCGGGCCTGGTTTTTCCTTTTATATTTTTCTCGCTTGTTTTCTTTATTATTTTATGGGCTTTTTTAAAATCGAAATGGTGGTGGATATCATTAATAGTTTTGCTTTTGGGTTTTCAGCAAATCATTACAGTTTTTGGTTTTAATTTTCCCAAAGAATTTTCTTATGATAAAAAGCCCAACACTTTAAGGGTTTTGCAATGGAATGTAACAAGTTGGGATGAAGGTAATAAAAAAGCTTTTGGCGGAACAAGTTTTCGCCCGCTCATGTTAGGTCTTGTAAATAAACAGGACGCAGATGTTCTTTGCTTTGAAGAATTTTTTGAATCAAAAGATACCGGATATTTTAAACCCAATATTTCATCTATTGTAAAGATGGGATTTCCATATTATTATTTTGTACCTCTAAAAAAAGGTTACGAACATGATATTCAGTCAGGGATTGCCATTTTTTCAAAATACCCAATGATTGATTCAGCCAATTTCAGTTTTAAAAGAAATTATACAGGTGAACATTTAGTTTATACGGATATAAAAGTGAATGATAAAATTTTCAGGATATTCGCCACTCATTTACAACCTTTATACTTTGACGAACCGGATTATGAAATTTCAAACTGGTTTAAACCGGAACAGGAAACTAATATGAGTGATCACCGTACTATTTTTTCAAAATTAAAAAGAGGTTACGAATTCCGTTATAAACAGTCAGAACTTATTAGCGAAAAAATAAATGAAAGCCCATACCCTGTAATTATCTGCGGTGATTTTAATGATTTACCAAATTCAAGTATTTATTTCAAAATAAAAGGAAACCTACAGGATGCTTTTCTAAAAAAAGGTTCAGGATTTGGCCGCACCACTCATTTTATTTCCCCCACACTACGTATTGATTATATTTTTGTTGATAAATGTTTTAAAGTAACCCAGTTTCAGGTTCTTCATGTTCCTTATTCTGATAATCACTACCCTGTAGAAACTGATTTGCAATTTTGAAGATATTAACTCTATAATTATCGTTTTTTGCATTGCAAAATTCTAAGGATACAAATTGAGGGGTATCAAAAGAAATTTATATTTCCAGATGAAATTTTCTTTTTAATTTTTTTCAAAAATAACATCGCCACTAGCTTGTAGGTTATTTTCAATGATGTTATAAATATCAGCGTTTACGGTAGAAGAAATAAGTATTGTACCGTTTGTACGTACAGCGCCATCAAGCATACTTTCTGTAACATTACGTGTAATTAAAGAAAGATCAATCGTAATAATAGCTTTGTAATTAGTATTTTCAGCAACGTCAATAATATTCTTCGCATTTAGTAGTTCTAAAAAGTTAATACCTCTAAATACAATAGGCGTTCCATTAAGCCCTGCGGTGCTATATTGTCCATTTAATTCAATGGCTGCATATGTACCTGTAGGATTTAATTCTACTTCAAACTCTGTTTCGGTATAGGTACCGGGAGAAAGAGTAAGTTTCTCCAAATTTGTAATCGCAGAAAACAAATCAATCTTTAGAGAAATTAGTGATGCACGTTCTATTACCTGGTTATTATTTTTTGCTTCAAATTCGATTCTAAATGCCGAGCAATACCCTGATGTCCATAGAATACTGGTGCTTTGTATTCCTGAAACATCTGCTAAACGGTTTGTAGTTTGAAATTGATAGTTTATGGCTGGATCACTATTCTTCTTTTTGCTGCATCCGGTAATTAATAACATTACTGTTATTACAATGCTTAATAGAAATTTAGATGTCTTCATATAGTTTGTTTTGATTTAGTATTAAGAGTTAGCCTTTTATTACTTGATAAAGATATAAAACTAATTTCTATTTTACAATTACAAGCAGAATAAAGAGAGCAACAAACATTTGCGCTTGTTCCATCCATCACTGCTATTTCACGCAACTCAATTTATTTTGGAAACAACACAACAGCATTTGAATTAAAGGCAATCAATGAAGGCAAAGAATTACAACAAAGATTTCCTGACAGCACTTGTAAATTGTTTCGTGAGAAAGACAACATCACAGCAGACACCTTGTTAGGTGTTGATGTTGTTTCAGTCATCTACAATTTCTTTGATGACCTTTCTCACTCAGCACAATTTCCCCCGCAGGTAGAAAGCAAATCACTCTACTTTGATTCAGTGAAAAATTATCTTGCCAATTCAAATGTGTTGCAGCAACTAAGCACCTTGCTTGATGAAGGATATAAACTTTTCTTTTGTTCAGACCACGGCTCAATAGTAGCAAGAGGCAACGGAAAGAAGATAGAAAAATACTTACAGGAAAAATTCGCCAAACGAGCTTGTCTCATTGAAGAAACAACATTAGCAGAGTTCCTGAATTTTCCTCAAATGAAAATTCCTTTTGTAGAAAACAAAACAATTGTTCTACCTGAAGGAAGAACAATGTTTAGCAACTTGAATAGTATAGAAATTACTCACGGTGGAATTACAGTTGAGGAAATTGTAGTTCCTTTTATTGAAGTATCAAAATGATTGGTTACGACAGACCATTAAAACCTGAATGGATATATCAAACACTTATTGCCATTACACCCGGCAGTAAGCCAGAGGATTTCTATGATTCATACATCAATCTTGCAGTAGAGAGAGTAGGAAAAGACGGAAGAAGAAAAACAAGAACAGTGTTGTTTCGCACATTCATTTTTTCCTTTCAGGAAAAAACTTCTGTGATAGAAAACAACTTCTTAATGGAACTTTGCCGCAAGCATGATTTGGAATACATGAAACCAATTCTGCTTTCAAAGTTCATAATGGATTATGAGATGCTTCGCTATCTCACAAAAAAACTCAGTCAGCTTTTTGACCCCACGCAAGAAATATCTTCAACAGCACTCACAAAAAAAATGGTTGAAGAATTTGGCGACATAGAAATTGTAAAACGGTCAACACGAGCATTTCTGAAAACACTCACAGATTTCAAATTGCTTATTCCAGTCGGCACAACAAAGTTTAGGCAAGTTTCAAGAGCTTCGCTCTCTCACGAACAGATAAGAGATACTCTCTTACTGTTCGCATCGGTAAACAAAACAAAACAGATTGACCTTCGGCATCTTGACACAACCATTTTTTCATTCTATCAAAAACCCGACTTACAACAAGTTGCAAGTG